>NZ_JBVVNO010000009.1:0-134158 GCF_056850255.1 Methylomonas sp. Uni0011 | reverse complement strand
ACTTCGGCGATATCGGCCATCCCCATCGGGGCTCCAGGGTGTCCTGAATTGGCTTTTTGTACCGCGTCCATGCTAAGTGCGCGGATGGCGTTCGCTAAGTCTCGACGCGAAGGCATGTTGGTCTCCTTTAACTTGTTATTTTAAGTGCACGTTTGTGGTGTCAAACGCCGCTCTGGCTGAGGCTTGGTAAATTTCAAGGAAGACCAATACCACACTCTTGCTCTTAGACTGCTGGAATCGGTATCACCTTGACGCCCACTTGTTATCTGTTGGGCCTACGGCAGGCTGCGCCAGACCGTAGGCTATACGCAATTATTCCAAATTGGCGTGTCTTGATCTCATTTCCTCTTCGGGAATACCTTTCTCGTGAATTACGTGAGAGATGGTAGCTTCCAAAAACAGCAAGGTGGACAATTCAAACACAGTACCCATAGGCATGCCTTTAACTTTGCCGTATTGCTCGGAACGGCCGATTTGCAGCGTAATATCCGCCATATCGCCAATAGTCGAGTCGTCCTTGGCTGAAATCAATACGATTTTAGCGCCGACTTCTTTCGCTTTTTTGGTAAACGCGATCAATTGCTCTGTTTCGCCAGAACCGGAAATGATGATTAACAAATCACCGTTTTTAATGCTCGGCGTTACAATTTCCCCAACAACACTGACGTCATAACCGCCGTGCATCAAGCGCATGGCGAAGAAATTACCAACGAGCTTCGAGCGACCGGCACCAGAGACGAAGATTCTCTTGGCTTGATCCAGCATATCGACCAAAGCTTTGTCGTGCGAATCGGGGGTGGCTTCCAGAATGCTGGAAATTTTGTTTATGATTAACTCTTGATGCATGGCTTACACCGCCGCCGCGTCAACCAATTCACGGATTTCACGAGCCGCTTCGGCAGGTGATGGCGCACCGTAAATAGCCGCACCGACGACGATGATATTGGCACCGGCTTTAACGGTTTGGTCGATGGTTGCAGGTTTAATACCGCCGGCAACAGAAACGCGAACGTTCAAACCCAAAGAAGCGACTTCATTCAAGTCGGTGAATGGGGTTTGACCAGCCGCTTGCGCGTCCAGACCGGTGTGAACGCCCATGATTTGCGCGCCCAGTTTGGCTGATTCGCGTGCGCACTCGGATTTGCTTGGCACGTTGATGAGGTCAACTTGTACTTCAGCAGCGTATTTTTTTGCCGCTTTGATTACGCCACCGATGGTAGCCAAACCGGATACGCCCAATACGGTGCAGATATCTGCGCCGGCTGCGTAGAAAGCGCCTGCTTCGTATTCGCCGGCGTCCATGGTTTTCAGGTCGACCAACAACAATTTGTCTGGGTAACGGTTTCTCAACTCTTTCACCAAGTTGACGCCGTTATATTTGATGCAAGGGGTACCGATTTCAAAGATATCGACATAAGGGGCGACTTGGTCAGCCAATGCCACAGTTTGGTTGAAATCCAGTGAGTCCAACGCCATTTGAATTAATGGTCTTGCCATGTGATGTGCTCCGAAAGTTTTTAATTTTTAGTAATAGCCGATTCTTGCAAATTGCCACAACCCGCTAGGCTTGTCACGTACGTGTGATGCATCTGTAACTGTAAGATAGAAACAGCAGGTATGTCAATCCTTAGCAACCGCAAGCGCCACATAGGCTGACGACGCAATCGAAATGCTACATTTGCGTAACGGACAGATCGCATGCCACTAAAAACCCTTCCCACCCCGCACCTCGGAACTACACCGCAATCGATCGCGTTATTGCCAAACCGGAATTGCAAAACTCGGCAACAAACCGCACACTTCGACACTGCACTTCCGACACAGGAGGATAGCTGATTGAGACGCCTGTTTTTTGCACTATGGCCCACTCCGGCCACGCGTTCGGCATGCGCCGCCGTTTGCAAACAACTGGCTGGTTGCGGCAAACCGGTTGCAACACACAATCTGCACATTACCTTGCTATTTTTGGGCAAGGTCAACGCCAAGCAGCAGGCAGAGGTGACGCAGGAAGCGGCCAAACTCAAAGATATTCCAACCGAGCTTGTATTAGACCGACTGGATTTCTGGGAAAAACCGAAAGTCTTGTGCCTGACAGCCAGCGGTTTCGATCCAAACTTCCTGCGATTCCACACCGAGCTGGCCGGAATTGCAGACCGAAGCGGCATTGTTACCGACTGCCGGCCTTACAAACCACATGCCACGTTAACCAAAAAAGCCCGCTGCAACCCCGAATTGAACATAACCCCTGTGTTGTGGCAATCGAACGGATTTTGCCTGGCAGAATCCCTCCATACCCCTTCGGGCGTAGAATACCGGATCGTCGAACGATGGCACGACATCAATGCATAAACTCGTGAAGGAGAGCGCATGCCTTATCTGAAACTCAACACCAACTCCCCAGTAAATGTCGAGCAAGCCAAGGAATTACTCGGCGAATTATCCAAACTTGTCGCAACCGAGACCGGTAAACCCGAACGCTACGTGATGGTTCAATTGGCCAGCGAGGGCTCGATGCTTTTCGCCGGCAACGACCAGCCCCTGGCCTATTTGGAATGCAAAAGTATCGGCTTGACCAAAAACCAAGCACAAAACTTAGCCGCAGAGCTGTGCCAGCTCCTGTCAAATAAACTGGAGATCAAGCCGGATCGGATTTATATCGAGTTCAGTAATTGTCCGGCGGAATTTTGGGGCTGGAACGGCGGCACTTTCGGCTAAAGCCCGCCCCCTATAAAACAGCCGATCGACCTCCAGGGGGCGGAGCAATCGGTTGCGGCACCAGCCGCAACGCAATTCAATCAAGAGCCTGAAATCAGGCGCCTATTTGGCTTTTTTCGGTTCTGCCGGCTTTTCCGGTTTCGCTGGCTTTTCCGCTGCCGCTGAATCGCCGAATATTATGTTCTTCTCGTTTTGCTGAACCGTTTTTGCACCGATACCAGGGACATTTTCCAGATCCTTTGGCGTCTTAAAATCTCCATGTTCCTTTCGGTACTGCAAAATCGCTTCCGCTTTCTTCGGCCCGATTCCGGTTAACTCCTTAGCGATGGTCTCGGCATCCGCTCGATTGATGTCAATCGGCTCGGCAAACACAGAGAAGGAACATAACATCAAAATGGTAAATAATTTTTTCATATTTGGACTCCCGTTTTAATGGTTGACTGCCTGAAAAAACCGAACCCATGTCGGCGCATTTTTCAAGCTAGGCAATTCTAGAGTGTTATTGTCGAATTACAATAATTTAGAATTGCCAACCTATATTTAAACGCTAGCCTTCAGAATCGCCCGCATCGGCGCCGGCAAACCTTCGCTGGTCAACTTGGGAGAGCCCGGATCGAGAAAATCGGCCAAGGAATGAAACCGCATCCATTCCGTACTGCGCTGCTCCTCGACCGTGGTTTTGCCGACATGCAGCAACTGAATATCCTTATAACCGCAACGCTGCATCCATAACTCCAGCGCCTGACAACTGGGCAAAAACCAGACGTTGCGCATTTGCGCGTAACGGCCGGCCGGCAGCAAAACTTGGCGCTCGTCACCCTCGACCACCAGCGTTTCCAGAACCAATTCGCCGCCCGGCCGCAAACAACCTTTCAATTCCAACAAATGATCGATCGGCGAGCGCCTGTGGTACAACACCCCCATCGAAAACACGGTATCGAACCATCCCAAATTGGCCGGCACGTCTTCGATCCCCAGCGGCAAGACGTAAATCGGCGCCGGCCCGTGAAGCTTACGTATCGCCTGAAACTGCATCACGCTGAGCAAGGTAGGATCGATGCCAACCACCATCCGCGCCCCGGCTCCCAGCATTCGCCAACAGTGGTAACCATTACCGCAGCCGACGTCGAGCACAGCCCGGTTTGACAGCGGAGCGATCCCATTTTTCAGCCGCTCCCATTTCCAATCGGAACGCCATTCGGTATCGATATCGATACCAAATATCCGGTAAGGCCCTTTCCGCCAAGGATGCAACTTCATCAGCTGTTCGCGCAATTGCTGTCTGGCAACATCGGAAATATCCGAATCGACACCGATCCGCACCGCATTCGCCAAATCGATACTGGAGGCCGGGTAACGCGGCAAATCATCAACCACCTGGCGCCAACGCGGCAAATCGCCGTGCGCGGCATCGCTAAACGCCGCGGCCAATTGTCCGGGCAAACTCTCACCCCAGACCCGGTCACCCGCCTCCCGTAGTGAGGCATACAAATCGTCGTAACCTAGCATTTCAACGCAATCATCGATGCGAAGTTGAAATACTGGAACCAGACCTCGACACTGGAAAAGCCTAGCGAAACCAAGCGCTGCCGATGCACTGCAAACGTTTCCGGAATCAGCACGTTTTCCAGCGCACTGCGCTTTTGGCTGATTTCCAGCTCGCTGTAGCCCTGTGCCTTTTTGAATAAGTGGTGCATCTCGGTCTGCAATTCCTGTTGCCGAGTATCGTCAAACGCCAATTTTTCCGACAAAATCAAAATTCCGCCGGGCAACAATCCACCATAGAGCTTGGCCAAGAAAGCCTCCCGGTCCGCCAACGGAATAAATTGCAGCGTAAAATTCAACACCACGACCGACGCGTTCTCGATCGGGATGTCGCGAATGTCGGCACACACCACATCCACCCCCGCGACCGCAGAGTCCGCTAGATTTTTCCGACACTGCTCGACCATTGCTTCGGAACAATCGACGGCCACGACACGACAATTCTTCGCGGTGATTTGCCGCCGCATAGCCAGACTCGCCGCCCCCAGAGAACAGCCCAAGTCGAAGCAAACGCTGTCATCCCTGGCAAAGCGGCCGGCCAACAGGCCGATGGCCGAGATAATCGCCGGATAGCCGGGCACCGAACGCTGAATCATGTCCGGAAACACCTTGACCACGGCTTCGTCGAATTTAAATGCGCCGACTTCGCCAAGCGGATTGGCGTAAAGAGAATCTTTGAGGGATGACATGAACAGGAAGCTGAATTCCGGCCCCACCTGCAGGCGAGGCCGGAATCCGAGGAGAACACTTAGGAGTTGTTTTTGGCGTTTAGCGCTTCAGTATTGCGTTTCGCCAACTGATTGATCACTTCCTGCAACGAACCGGTACGCTCGACTTCGTTTTTGAAACTGGTCCGATAGTTGGTCACTAAACTGACGCCTTCGATCATGATGTCGTAAGCTTTCCACTGGCCTTTAACGTTCAACATCCGGTAATTGACCGCTATTGGCTGCAGCCCCGGCTGCAATACTTCGGTTTTGATCAAGACTTTGCGCTCGTCCTCTTCCGGCGTCACCGGCAAAAACCGGATCGACCAGTCCTTAAACTCGAAAAACGCTCTGGAATAGGTTCTGATCAACAAAGTTTGAAATTCCTTTTTGAAACTTTCCTTCTCAGAGGGGGAAGCGTCCTTCCACAGCTTACCCAGCACCAGCGACGAAATCAGATCGAAATCGACATGCGGATAAATCACCTCTTGAACGAAGGCATTGATTTTTTGGAAATCGTGCGGGAAATTCGGGTCCTGCAGACGTTGTTTGAGCTTATTGGAAGCGTCTTCAATCGCCATTTGCGGTTCGCTTAGGTCGGCGGCCGCTACCGGCGCCATCGTAGACAAGACTGCAAATACGCTAAAAACCAACACAGACATAAAACGCATATAAGTTCGGATACTCATAAAATCATCTCAAAAGGAATTGCCGGCTAAATTAGAGTGCCCCGATTCGATACACTGCTAGAATAAAGGCCTGAGCCGGTCAAGCGAAAGACTTCGGTCCACCCTCCGTGGATCGACCAATGCCCTATTATATTACTATGGATCAGATGCCACACCCTAAAGACTTTTTCCCAGCCACCCGGATGCGGCGCATGCGCTTTCAGACTTTTTCCCGCCGGCTGATGCAGGAGAACCGCCTAAGCTGTGACGACTTGATTTGCCCGCTGTTTGTCATCGAAGGCCAAAACCAGCAGCAATCCGTCGCCTCAATGCCCGGTGTCAACCGGTTGTCGATAGACTTGTTACTCAAGGAAGCGGAAACCTTGTTGGAGCTGGGCATACCCGCGATAGCCTTGTTTCCGGTGATTGATCCGGCCCGGAAGTCCTTGGCGGCAGAGGAAGCATTCAACCCGGACGGCTTGGCGCAACGCTGCGTAAGAGCGCTGAAAGCGGAGCTGCCGGAACTCGGCGTAATCACCGATATCGCCTTGGACCCGTTCACATCGCACGGCCAAGACGGTCTGCTGAATGAACTAGGCTACGTAGTCAACGACGAAACTGTGGCCGTGCTATGCAAGCAGGCCTTATCCCACGCCGAAGCCGGCGCCGACATTGTCGCGCCATCGGACATGATG
Organism: Methylomonas sp. Uni0011; assembly: GCF_056850255.1. NCBI lineage: Bacteria > Pseudomonadati > Pseudomonadota > Gammaproteobacteria > Methylococcales > Methylococcaceae > Methylomonas > Methylomonas sp. Uni0011. The sequence continues at coordinate 127,828 of NZ_JBVVNO010000009.1, read as the reverse complement.
GACGGCCGGATCGGCGCGATTCGTAATACTTTGGAAAACCACGGCTTTACCAACACCCGGATTCTGGCTTATTCGGCCAAATACGCCTCCAGTTTTTACGGTCCGTTCCGTGACGCGGTCGGCTCGGCCGGTAACTTGGCCGGCGGCAACAAATACAGCTACCAGATGGACCCGGCCAATTCGGACGAAGCCCTGCGCGAAATCGCGCTGGATCTGCAGGAAGGCGCCGACATGATCATGGTCAAACCCGGCATGCCTTATCTGGACATCATCCGCCGCGCCAAAGACCACTTTGGCGTACCGACCTTCGCCTATCAGGTCAGCGGCGAATACGCCATGCTGAAGGCTGCCAGCGCCAACGGCTGGCTGGACGAACGGCAAGTCGTGCTGGAATCGCTGCTGGCCTTCAAACGCGCCGGCTGCGACGCCATCCTGACCTATTACGCCAAAGCCGCCGCCCAGTGGCTCAGCCGAGGATGATCTCCGGCATGAACGATAACCTCTACAGCGTCGCCAACATCCCCGACTCGAGCCTATCCGATCGATACGCGGTATTCGGCCATCCGATCAACCACAGTAAATCGCCCAGAATACACAAACTGTTTGCCGAGCAAACCGGGCAAAATCTGGCGTACTCGGCACAGGACGTCCCCGCGGACAACTTTACAGCCGCGGCAGATGCTTTTTTTAGCGCCGGCGGCAAAGGCCTGAACTGCACGGTGCCATTGAAGGAACTGGCGTGGCGTTATGCAGACCGGCTCAGCGAGGCCGCCGAAGCGGCCAAGGCGGTAAATACCCTGGCCTTGACCGCCGACGGCAGCATTTTGGGCGAGAATACCGACGGCACCGGCCTGTTGAACGACCTGACCGCGAACCTGCAGCTCAATCTGCCGGGAACCGCCATTCTGATCCTCGGTGCAGGCGGCGCCTGCCGCGGCATTGTCGCCCCGTTGCTGAAGCAAAAGCCGGCCAGCCTGGTGATCGCCAATCGGACACCTGCCAGAGCTCATACCATCGCCGACGACTTCAATTTTCTCGGCGCGGTGGACGCCTGCGGTTACGACGCCCTGGCCGGCCGCTGTTTCGATCTGATCATCAACGCCACCGCGGCCAGCCTCAGCGACGAACTCCCGCCGCTTCCCGCCGGCCTGCTCGCCGAAAACGGCACCTGCTACGACTTGGCTTACGCCAACCGGCCGACCGCCTTCGTCCGCTGGGGCTTGGCCAATGGCGCGGCAAAAAGTGTCGACGGTTTAGGCATGTTGGTGGAACAAGCCGCCGAGGCGTTCTATATTTGGCGAGGAGTCCGCCCTGCCACCGCACCGGTGATCGGCTTGCTCGACCAAGAACGCCGAGAGACCAACTGAACCCGGACAAATGACAAACACGCCGACAAACGGCGACAATCACCCGCAAAACGACTTCTATACGGTTATTGGAACAGCATGAGTGGAATCAGATCTTTTTTCGAAAAAGCCCAGGCCAAGCTGCACAAGCAACACGCCGGACAACCCATTACACCGGAGACGTTGAAACAGCTATTTCCGATCCGGAATCTCAGCGACGAAATCCTGCAAACCTTTTCCACCGACAACCACGTGGAAAGCCTGAGCGCGGGTAGTATCCTGTATAACGTCAACGAACAGGCCACCTGCGCGATTTACCTGTTGCAGGGCACCGTCACGCTGGCCGACCACAACGGCAAGAGTTACGAAATCGTGGCCGGCAGCGCCCAAGCCAAGTTTCCGATCTGTAGCGGCACCAAGCACACCGCCACCGCAACCGCCAAAACCGACGTCGACATCCTGCGGGTATCGTTGAAAATCATGTTGACGCCCAGTCGGCAGGACCACGGCAAACTGGAAATACCCGAAGAGTTGCATGACAACCGGCTGCTGGCGTTGTTCGCCGAACACTTCCAGAATTCCGAGCACGAAATCGAAATACCGTCCCTGCCGGAAGTCGCCATCAATCTGCGCAAGGCCATCCAAAAAGATGTCAATATCGACGAAGCGGTCAAGATCATCCAACTCGATCCCGCGATCTCCGCCAAATTGATCGAAGTTGCCAACTGCCCGCTGTACTTGACCTCGGTGCGCGCCAAAAACTGTAAAGAAGCCGTGATCCGCATCGGCTTGAACGCCACCCGCAATTTGGTCACCGCGTTGAGCATGCGGCAAATTTTCAAAAGCAAATCGCCACTGATCAAAAGCCATTTGGAAAACTTATGGAAACAAAGCCTGTATTTGTCGGGCCTTTGCCACGTGCTGGCCAGCCATACCCGCGAACAAAATCCGGAGAACGCGCTGTTGGCGGGCTTGGTTTGCGACATCGGCGTGATCCCGTTCCTGAACTTCGTCGCCAACCTGCCTAACGAATACCACAACGAAAGCGAGATCGAACAAGCCATCCCGGTCATCAAGGGGCCGGTCGGCGCCGTGGTCTTGAAAGAATGGGATTTTGCGGAAGAATTCCTCGACGTTGCCCTGTCCAGCAGCAATTGGTACCAAAACAGCCATGAAAAACTGACGCTGACCGATATCGTGGTGTTGTCGCGCCTGCATGCGCAGATAGGCAAAACCGCGTCTTCCGAGCTGCCGGCGATCACTGCCATTCCGGCCGCCAGCAAACTGAAAAATTTCTCGTTGTCTCCGGAAAACACACTGGCGATCCTACACGACGCCAAAGCCAAAATTCACGAAGCCCTGAGTATTTTCTCGACCTGACCGCATGTTCTTAAAGCTATTTAAAAAAACCGCCGAACCGAGCCAGCGAGCGGAGAAAACTCGCGAAGCAACGACAGCGCAATTGCCGCTCCAGTTTTTGCAGCAGCTGATACCGGTGGGCGAATTACCGGTCACGGAGCTGAAAACCTTGCCCATCAGATTGCGTAATTTCAATCCGGGGGACTTGCTGTTCAACCGCGGCGAGCAGACGGAGGAAGTGGCATACCTCTACAGCGGCCAAGTATTTATGGAAGCGGCCAACGGTGCTGGATACATGGTGGAAGCCGGCACCTTCAAAGCTTGCTATCCGCTGGCGACCTCCGGCGAACAGAACTTCAACGCCATCGCCAAATCTGCGTTGCAAGCCGTCTACCTGCCGCTGTCCGCCTTGCAACGCAGCAGCAAACTGGCCGACCAGACCGCCCTGAACCTGGAACAAGTCCCGCAAGCCTTGCGCAATACGGTGTTGTTCCAACGCTTCTGCCAAGCTTTCAAGGCCGACAACCTGCACGTCCCCAGCCTGCCCGACGTGGCACTGAGGCTGCGTAGCGCGTTGCAAAAAGACATCAGCATCGGAGATGCGGTCAAAATCCTGAATTTGGATCCGGTAATTTCCTCGAAACTGATTCAGGTCGCCAATAGCCCAATCTATCGCAGCAACCGGCCGATCACCAGCAGCCACGACGCCGTCAACCGGCTCGGCTTCAAGACCACGCAAAATCTGGCGACCAGCATCAGTCTGCACCAACTATTCAAGAGCCGAAACAAACTCTTGAACCAGTTGGCACAGTCGCTTTGGAAACAAAGCATCCAGGTTGCCAGCCTCAGTTACACCCTGGCCGGGCTCAGCGGCAAAATCAATGCCGACGAAGCCTTGCTGGCCGGCTTGACTCATAACATCGGCGCCCTCCCGATCGTAACGCTAGCGGAAACGCTGGACCCGGCCGAATACAACGAAACCGAACTGCGAGCCGCTATCGATCATTTGCAGGGGGTGGTTGGTACGTTTATCCTCAAGAAATGGCACTTTCCGGACAGTCTGCAACCGATTCCATTAAACACCGATAACTGGTATTTCGACGACGCCAAGCCGCTGCAAGTCAACGATATCGTCTTGCTGGCAAAATTCCACAGCCGGCTCGGCGGCCCGCTAAGCCAAAACTTGCCGCCGTTGAACACTTTACCGGCCTTCCACAAACTGGGCGACAATGCGCTGACGCCCGACATGTCCCTGAAAGCGCTGCAAGATGCCAAACAGCAAATAGCGGAGGCGCTGAATTTCTTCCGGACCTGATACCAGCCGGTGCAACAACGCCTAAGCTCCCCAGACGCGGGCAGCTTCAAGCCCCCGCATCCTTACTTGACAAGCCGGACGCTTTCCAACTTACGCCGCTCCCCAACCGTTTGCTCCTGTACAAATCGTTCGAATTTCCGGAATATAGTGGCAATATCCGCATCGTGCGGAAAACTGCTTGTGCCGCAGCCGAACGGAATCAACACAATCGGCGTCACTAATCCTGGCTTACGGCGCAAGCGCAGTGCAAAGGCTCCCCGGAGTTCGACGCAAATCCCGACGCTAGCAGGCTCAACCTAAGCAAATTGCATCAGGATTTTGCGTCGGCGATATCGCACGACACCCACACCGTGGGTCGAGCGACGCGGCTGCCGTGCTGACATCGTTTTTCATTTTTTCATCTAAATTGGCACCGACATGACCAACCCGTTACTCGTACAGACCGAATTGCCCCAATTTTCCAAAATACTGCCCGAACACGTCGAACCGGCGATCGACCAATTGCTGGCCGAGGCTAGAGCCACGATCGAAAAACAACTCGCAGGCGGCGAGGCCTACTCTTGGCACAACCTGATCGACCCGATCGAAACTGCCGAAGACCGGCTGAATAAAGCCTGGTCGCCGGTCAGCCACATGAATTCGGTAGTCAACAGCGAAGCCATGCGCGACGCTTACAACGCCTGCCTGGGCAAATTGAGCGCATATTCGACCGAAGTCGGCCAGAATAAGGCGCTACAACAGGCCTATAAAGCCGTCCGCGACAGCACCGAATTCGCTGCGCTGGATCGCGCCCAACAAAAGATTATCGACAATGCATTACGCGACTTTCATCTGTCAGGCGTCGATTTGCCGGTGGACAAACAGACCCGCTTCAAGGAAATCAGCCAGCAATTGTCCAAACTTGCCAGCCAGTTCGAGGAAAATCTGCTGGATGCTACCAACGCCTGGCACAAACAAATCACCCATGTCGATGATCTGGCCGGGCTACCGGAATCCGCGTTGGCGCAAGCCAAGCAGGCGGCCGAAGCCGAGGGCAAGGACGGCTGGCTGATCAACCTGCAATTCCCGTCCTATCTGGCGATCATGACCTACGCCGATAACCGCGATTTACGCCGCGAGCATTACGAAGCCTTCTGTACCCGGGCCTCGGACCAAGGTCCGCACGCCGGGCGCTGGGACAACTCGGAAATCATGGAGCAGATCCTGGCCTTGCGCCACGAAAAAGCCCAATTGCTGGGCTTCGACAACTACGCCGAGTATTCGCTCGCCACCAAAATGGCCAAGTCCACCGAGGATGTCGTTCAATTTCTGGAAGATCTGGCGGACAAATCCTGGCGCCAAGCCCGCCGCGATCTGGCGGAACTGAAAGAATACGCCGCGCAACAACACGGCCTGCAAGATTTGCAAGCCTGGGATATCGGTTATTACTCGGAAAAAATGCGCCAACATTACTATCAGTTGTCGCAAGAAGAAGTAAAAGCTTATTTCCCCGACAGCAAAGTGGTGCCGGGCCTGTTTGCGATTGTAGAGCGACTGTTCGGCCTCCAAATTTCCGAGCTCAAAGACTTCGACACCTGGCATCCCGACGTCCGCTTTTACCAAATTCTCGACCGCAACGGCCAACTGCGCGGCCGCTTCTTCCTTGATTTATATGCCCGTGCCAAAAAGCGCGGCGGCGCCTGGATGGACGATTGCGTCTGCCGCAAGAAATCCGCAGACGGCCATTTGCAAACCCCGGTAGCGTATCTGACTTGCAATTTCACGCCGCCGACCGGCAACGATCCCGCCCTGCTGACCCACGACGAAGTGGAAACCCTGTTCCACGAATTCGGCCACGGCTTACACCACATGCTGACTCAGATCGATTACCTGGGCGTTTCCGGCATCAACGGCGTGGAATGGGACGCCGTTGAGTTGCCCAGTCAATTCCTGGAAAACTGGTGTTGGGATCGAGAAGCGCTGGGCTTGATTTCCGGCCACTACCAAACCGACGCACCGTTACCGGACACGCTATATGCCAAAATGCTGGCCGCCAAAAATTTCCAGGCCGGCATGATGATGGTGCGGCAACTGGAATTCAGCTTGTTCGACTTCAAAATCCACCAACATTTCGATCCAGCCAAGGGCGGCCGGATCTATCCGACTTTACAGCAAGTGCGCGAGCAGGTCGCGGTGGTCAAGCCGCCCGAGTTCAACCGCTTCGCCCACAGCTTTTCCCATATCTTCGCCGGCGGCTACGCGGCGGGCTATTACAGTTACAAATGGGCGGAAGTGCTGTCGGCCGATGCCTTCTCGCTGTTCGAAGAAAACGGCATCTTCGACCAGGCGACCGGCGAGGCATTCTTGCACAATATCCTTGAGCAGGGCGGCAGCGCCGACGCGATGACCTTGTTCAAAAACTTCCGCGGCCGGGAACCGAATATCGATGCGTTATTGCGCCACAACGGCATTGCCGCCTAACGGCCATATCGGCTGTTTGGCCGAGTTGCCAAACGGCCGGATTTTTTACTCTCAGGAGCAACCATGAAACATTGCCCTCAGTGCGGTCAGGCCCGAATCGGCGAGGAATTCAAATGCCCGAACTGCGACGTGTTTTATTCGCAGCTGGACGAGTTGCTGTTCGAGGAACAGCAGCGCCTGGAACGCGACACCCTGGCAGGAGCAATCAAACGCATCCGCGCCGCAACCGACCGCAAGCAGGCGATGAAACAGGAATTGGCCGCGTTATGGCGCAAAACGCCGTTGCGAACCAAAATCGTGTTGTGGACCGTCATCGCTTTTCTGTTCGTCCTGATCGTGCCGGTGATTTGACGGTCGAATTCGGATGGCAGCATTGCAAATACTGGCCGCCCTGCTCTACGCGAATCTCGGCGAATGGCTAATGCATAAGTACCTGCTGCATGGCCTGGGCAAGAATCCCGACAGCATTTGGGCTTACCACTGGCACCAGCACCACAGGATTTGCGCGGAACAAGGTATGCGCGATCCAGGCTATCGCAGCTTACGCTGGACCTGGAACGCGCAGACCAAAGAAATGGCCGTATTGGCGCTTATCGTAACGCTGCATCTGCCTTTGGCGCTCGACCTGCCGTTCTTCGTGCTGGCACTGTATGCGTCGCTGGCGCTGTATTACTACAAACACCGCCGCGCCCATCTCGATCCCGATTGGGCAAAGCGGCACTTACCCTGGCACTACCAGCACCATCTGCAGGCAGGTAACGGCAATTGGTGCGTAACCTGGCCTTGGTTCGATTACGTTTTCGGTACCCGCTTGAACAATTAGACCGGCGAGCCTACGAACTAAACCCGGCATTCCGGATTCCGTTAAACTTTGCGGGCGAATGCGATGCCAGCGGACCAACCTTTCCATCGGACATCCAATCATCTACTTTGGTATGAAATATAGAGACCTACGCGACTTCATCCAGCAACTGGAAAAACAGGGCGAACTGAAGCGCATCAAACACGAAATCGATCCGGTTCTGGAAATGACCGTCATTTGCGACCGGATGCTGAAACAAGGCGGTCCGGCATTGTTATTCGAAAACCCGAAAGGTTCGAATATTGCCGTACTCGGCAATCTGTTCGGCACGACCAAGCGGGTGGCAATGGGGATGGGTGCCAAGGATATCTCCGAATTACGGGCGATAGGCGAAGTATTGGCTTACCTGAAGGAACCGGAACCGCCCAAGGGCATGAAGGACGCACTGGAAAAACTGCCGATGTTCAAACAAGTGCTGAACATGGCGCCGAAAGTCGTCAATAATCCGCCCTGTCAGGAAGTGATCAGGATCGGCGACGAAATCGATCTGGCCGATTACCCGATTCAGACCTGCTGGCCGGAAGACGCCGCACCACTGATTACCTGGCCACTGGTGATCACTCGCGGGCCAAACAAAGAACGGCAAAACCTCGGCATCTACCGCCAGCAAGTCATCGGCAAAAACAAAGTCATCATGCGCTGGCTGGCCCATCGCGGAGGGGCGCTGGATTTTCGGGAATGGCAACAACAACGTCCCGGCGAACCATTTCCGGTCGCGGTCGCCTTAGGCGCCGACCCGGCGACGATCCTGGCAGCGGTCACACCGGTACCCGACCCGTTGTCGGAATACGCCTTCGCCGGCCTGCTGCGCGGCAGCAAGACCGAAGTGACCAAATGCCTGAGCAACGATCTGCAAGTGCCGGCCAGCGCCGAAATCGTCCTGGAAGGCTTTATCTACCCAAACGAAACCGCACCGGAAGGTCCTTACGGCGACCATACCGGTTATTACAACGAAGTCGACGAGTTTCCGGTGTTCACGATCGAACGCATCACCCAGCGCCAGGTGCCGATTTACCACAGCACCTACACCGGCCGGCCACCCGACGAGCCGGCGATTTTGGGTGTAGCCTTGAACGAAGTGTTCGTGCCGATTCTGCAGAAGCAGTTTCCGGAAATCGTCGATTTCTACCTGCCGCCGGAAGGCTGTTCCTACCGGATGGCAGTGATCAGCATGAAGAAACAATATGCCGGCCACGCCAAGCGGGTGATGCTCGGTACTTGGTCCTACTTGCGCCAGTTCATGTACACCAAATTCGTGATCGTGGTCGACGACGACGTGGACGTGCGCAACTGGCAGGATGTGATCTGGGCCATCACCACCCGGATGGACCCGGCTCGCGACTTGACGATCTTGGAAAACACGCCGATCGATTACCTGGACTTTGCCTCGCCGGTATCCGGCCTGGGCTCCAAAGTCGGCTTCGACGCTACCAACAAATGGCCCGGCGAAACCGCACGAGAATGGGGGCGGCCGATTGTAATGCGGCCGGAGGTCATAAAAAAAGTCGACGCAATGTGGGATTCGCTGTTCAGTTAATGTAGACTGCAGGCTTTCAGTAATTAACTGTAGTCGCCGTAATGAAAATATTGGTCGCCGACGACCTGCCGGAAAACAGAATACTGCTGGAGAAATTGCTGACCCGGATGCAGCATCGGGTTATCTTGGCGGCAAACGGTCAGGAAGCCGTCGACCAGTTCGCCGCCACCGATCCCGATCTGGTACTGATGGACATCATAATGCCGACACTCGACGGCATCCAGGCAATCAAAGCCATCCGCGCACTGAATAGCAGCAAATGGACGCCGATTTTCGTCATCAGCGCACTGACCGAAACCGAAGACGTCGTCGCCGGTCTGGAAGCGGGGGCTGACGACTATTTACCGAAACCGTTCAATCAAGCCATCCTGCAAGCCAAGCTCAACTCGGTGCAGCGTTTTTTGGATATGCAACGCGTCATTGCCGCCGACACCGCGCAATTGAAGATGTACCACGACCGGAACGAAACCGAGCAATTGTTCCTGCAAAGCATTTTTGCCCGCTTGATCAGGCAAAACGATCTGAAAGACGACCATCTGCAATTTTGGCTGAAACCGGCCAACCGCTTCAGCGGCGATTTGATTTGCGCCCGCCGCGTCAGCCAACAGCAAATATATTTCATGCTGGCCGATTCAACCGGCCACGGCTTGGCGGCGGCGATTCCGACCGTCATAGTCAATCAGGCATTTCAGGCCATGACCCGAAAAGGCTTGGCAATTCCCGTTATCGTCAGGGAAATAAACCGCTTATTGTTCACGCAGATACCGCCGGATCGCTTTGTGGCGCTGGCTATCGGCATGATAGACAGCACGCGGAAATCGATAGAACTGTGGAATGGCGGCTTGCCGAGCGCATTGGTCCTCGACTCTGCCGGCACAGCGATGCATTCCTTTAAATCTCGCCATACCTTTGCCGGCATCCTGGCCGACGAGGAATTCGATGACCGCTGCGAACTTTGGCAATGGGAATCCGCTTGCGAGTTATTTGTCTATTCCGACGGCCTGACCGACGCCCAAGATCCAGACCACGCATGTTTCGGTCAAGGCGGCTTGCTCGATACCTTGGCGGCCACTCCGGCCGGCCAACGCATCGATGCCGTCAAAGCGGCGCTGGAACGCCATTTGGCAATTCGCGAAGCCCACGACGACATCTCCTGCATGGCAATACGCTGCGTATAACGTTCCACCCTGGAGCAGCCGAATCTCCGCCGGGGCCTCGCCAGCGCCCCACCACGCCACACGCATCGAACCTTATTAAAAAATGTCTTTCGAAACCACCTGCGATTCAAGCAGAATATGCGGGTACTTATAACTCTGCCGACCAAAGGCTCGCGCAATTGAACCTACATCCCGACTACCGGCAAATTTCGCATTGGGCGATCGCGTTGAGCGAACAACCCGACTACCAAGGCCTGACTTACCGCTTCCTGCATTTATTGGAAGATTTGCCCTGGATCGATCAGGCAGCTGCCTACGAAGTCTACGGCGAACGCAACCTAAAAACCGGCGAAGCCCGGTGCACCAGCGAGCAACTGGTGCGGCGCTTTCCGTTGGATTTTGCCGAGCAGCCGCAGGAAGAGGACATCGACCTGCTTAAGGAATTTAACAGCAGTGCCGATCTGACGCCTAGCAAACCCAATGCAGCTGGGCTGTTCACCCAAATCGTCGCTCCGGTACGCGAGCTGGGCGGACCCGACCGGGCCTTACTACTGAAGGGAACGTTCGATCCACCGGCCCTGGCACTGCTTAACGATCTAATCTCGATTTACCGGAATCTGGTGGCGCTACACGACCGCAAAGAACGCGACCCATTGACCAAATTGCCTAACCGCCAGTCGTTCGACGCCCGCATGTTACAGGTCTGCGATTATTTCCGCTCGCATCCGATCAAGGATTGCTACTTGGAGAAGAGCTCCTGGATTGCCATGCTGGATATCGATCATTTCAAACGGATAAACGACACTCACGGCCATTTATACGGCGACGAAGTATTGCTGATGTTCAGCCAGGCGATGGAAAGACATTTCCGCTACAACGATTTTTTGTTCCGTTTCGGCGGCGAGGAATTTGTCGTGATATTGAATCTGGTCAATCAGGCCGACGCCGTGTCGACCTTCGAGCGGTTCCGCACCGCAATCGAGCGTCAGCAATTTCCGGTTGCCGGCCAAGTCACTGTCAGCATTGGCCTAACCCATATCGACCACCAAACTGAGCCGGCCCACTTGCTGGACAGGGCGGACAAAGCGCTTTACCAAGCCAAAGCCGGGGGCCGAAACAGGCTGGTAACCCACCCAAACCCGAACTCCGCTGCCGGTTAACACCGGCCAACCGGAGCTTTGTTAAGCCGGTAAACCAATCCCGATCTCGGCCATTCGGCAAAGCCTAGCCGGTAACGGCTTCGATATTGCCGACCACCTCATCGGAAGCCAATACCAAACCGCGTTTGAAACTCTCGCACGCCAGGTCTTTTTCGCCGCGGCTGAACTGCACTTCGCCGAGTAATTGGTAAGCAGCGACCGACGGTTCGATATTCAGGCTTTTCAACAAGTACTGTTCGGCTTTTTCCATTTGTTGCACTTTCAAAGCCAGTTTGCCGAGCACGCGCAGCAACACGGCATTGGCCGGATGCACTGCCAACCATTGTTCTATAGACTGCAATTGCTTGGCGGAGTCGGAGGTTTCGACGTTAGCCAACAACACCAGCAAGGTATCATCCCAGCGCCGGCCCAACTGTTTCAGCATCGCCGGCTCGACGCTTTCGCCAGCGCCGGCACCGATCATTGCCGCAAAGTAAATATTGGCAATACCCGGCAGGGTTTTGATATGGTCCGGCACGGTCTCCCAACAAGCTTGAACGGCTTGGGCGTCGTTCTGCTCGGCCGCTTGTTTCAACAACCGGCTGAAGGTCTCGGTTTCCAGCAACTTGACGTCGGCTTCCATCAGCACTTTATGTTGCTGCAAGGATGGCAACAGCCTGCTCAGGCCTTCCCAATCGCCCAGGTGCTGGTAAGCCTGATGCATCATTTTCAACACCCTGGCATGGCCGGGGTTGATTGAATGCAATTTGCCCAAAGTCTCCAACGCCTGCTCGAATTGTTGTTCGGAAAGGTGCAACTCCGCTTGAGTCAAGCCAACCGTGATGCTGGTATCGGACGATTGCGCCGCGGCTTTTTGCAGATACTCGTCGCGTTTGTCCAGCGCCCCCCGCGATTGCGCCGCCCTCGCCGCGGTCAAATAGTGCAGCAGCGGCGCGCCGCTATTCGCGGCGTGCTTGACCAGAATTTTCTCGGCCCGCTCCCAGTTGCCGTCAGCGGCATCGAATAGACCCGCGATCAACGCTTCCTGGGAACGGTTGAATTTGATGTTGCGCCGGCGTTTGGATAGCTGCCCAGGCAGTCTGAGCAATACGCCCAGTAACCGGAAGAAGTTATACAACGCAAAAAAACCGATCACCGACGCCACGGCAAATACCGTCAGCGAGGTTTCCAGCGACCAATGACCGAAACCGATCAAGACATAGCCGGGATCGTTATACTCGGCCAACCAGCTATGCAGCCAATACGCCACAACCACCGCACAAAGCAGCGAGCCGAGGAAATAAACTAGATTCTTCATGGCGCCACCGCTGATTACTGGCCGGCCGTTGCGGCTTCGGCCGGCGCCGGCGGATTGTTGAACACGGCCTTATCGGTCTCGATCCGCAGTTTGCTAATGTCCTTCAGTAGCTTCAGCGAGCCGCTGACGTCCGGGTACTGGCTACGAATCTGAACCCCGGCCAGTTTATCCAGCTCAACGGCAAAGTTATCGGTCTGTTGGTTTTCGGCAAAATTCTTCTTCAGCCATTGTTTGGCGTCGGCAACACTGCTGGAAAACAAGGCGTCATTCTGTTGCACCAAGGCAATCTGGATCATTTCCAACCGAACTTTCAATTGCTGTTTGATAAAGTGCGCTTCTTCTGGGGTCAGCACGGCATTGACCGGCTGGTCGGTATGGCGCAATACCACATAGCCCTCCAATTGCTTGGCAACCTGTTGCAGGATTTCATGACCGTGTTCGGACAAATCCTGATTGGCCGCTTCCGGTTTTTCCAAGGCTTTGCCGGCATGTGGCAGAAACACCGCCAAGCTTTCTACCGAATCCTGCAATTGTTGGATTTGCGCGTAAAGGCCGACGATATCCGGCACGATGGCACTGTTCAACAACGACAGTTCTTTGGCAATCTGCTCTCTGACCTTGAATACCGCCGCATCTCCACTTTCGCGCAGCCGTTGGTCGGCCGCTTCCAGCGCCTGACGCGTGGTATTGACGTCGCCGACCAGCTGCAACCGCTGATTCGCGACTGTCAACAAGTATTCGGCATCCGCCAGCAGCCAATCGCCGCGTGTTTTACCCAATTGGCGCTGCACCACCAATATCGAGTTCTCCAATTCCTTGCGGGCTGTCGTCAAACGCTCTTCGTGCAACTGGGAGAACTCGGCCAAGGTTTGGTTGAAATGGTTGTCCTTGCCGGTCATTTCGGCATTGACGTTGGCGATCTGGGATTGCACCCCGGCCAACTGATCGCGCAAGCCGTTCAACTCCCGGTCCAGTTCGATGATTTTCTGATTGTCCTGACTATTCTCGGTGTCTTGGCTGGCTCGTAATTGCTGCAAATAATAAAAACCCGCCGCCGCCACCGCCACAACCAGGGCGATGGAAAGTATGCCTATCCAAAGACCGGCGTGCGACTTCTTAACCACTACCACCTGAGCTGGAGCTTCTTGTTTTTCTTCAATTACTTCCGCCACTGTTTTCCCCGTTCAATAACGTCGTCAAGGTCTCTAATATCGCCGCATCCGTCGCTTGCGAGCTGACTGCCACCCGTTTAAATCCTAGCTGTAGCGCAGTTTGGCCGATACGCTCGCTCACCACCACTAATCCGATTTGCCGCAATCGTTCAACCGACTCGCCGTCCAGCATTGCCAACAAATTTTGCAGCGCCTCAACGCTGGTCACCATCACCGCTGCCAGCCGGTTTCCTTGCAGTTCCGCCCGCAACCCAGCGGCATCGGCCTCCGGCCGGCTCCGGCTGTAGACTTCCAAATACTTCACTTCGGCACCGCGGCCACGGAGTCCGTCCGCCAATTTTTCCCGGCCGCCGCAGCCGCGCACAATAGTGCAGCGCAAGCCTGCAACCTGCTGCAGTGCCGGCTCGGCTAGCAAACCGTCGCTACTGAATTCGCTGGCCGGCACACACGTCACCTCGCAGCCAGCCTGCCGCAACGCTTGCGCGGTTGCGGCGCCGACAGCCGCCAGTCTGGCTCCACGCCAACCCGGCATTTTGCCACCGAACGCCGGTATAGCAAAATCCACAGCGTTACTACTGGTAAAAATCAGCCAATCGCTGGCTGCGGCATCAGCCAGAGCTTGTGCCTCAGGCTGATGCGCAACGATCAGCAAGGTCGGAAACCGCACCGGAATCCCGCCACGGCTTTCGATTAATTCGCACAAATGCTCGGCTTGACCGGCAGGCCGGGTTACTAAAACGCGCGCGCCGTTCAAACCGGGCATCACTGGTAAAGCTCGCGGAGTATCTGATCGGCCCCTTGCGCCAATAAATCGTCCGCTACGGCCCGGCCCAATGCCTCAGCCTCCTCCAAACTGCTCTCTGCCTCGGCACGGTACAAAACGGAACCGTCGGGACTACCGACTAAACCACGCATGAACAAGCGCTGGCCTTTGACTTCGGCAAAACCGGCGATCGGCACCTGGCAACCGCCATTTAGTCTGGCGTTCATAGCCCGTTCCGCGCCGACGCGGATGCTGGTCTCTTCGTCGTGCAATACCTTTAGGTACTGATGAATCTCGGCATCGTCGATCCGGCATTCGATGCCGATCGCGCCTTGGCCCATGGCCGGCAAGGACTCCTCCGGCAGCAAGCGGGCGGTGATGCGTTCCGCCAAATCCAGCCGTTTCAGTCCGGCCGAGGCCAGAATAATCGCGTCGTATTCGCCGGCATCGAGCTTGGCCAGGCGGGTATTGACGTTACCGCGCAGGCTCAAAATTTCGGCATTCGGGAATTTTTCCTTAATTTGGCATTGACGACGCAAACTGGAGGTGCCGATTCGGGCATCCGCCGGCAGCTCGGCCAAAGCCCGGTAACGGTTGGAGACGAAGGCGTCGGTCGGATCTTCGCGTTCCAGAATCACCGCCAGATGCAAGCCATCCGGAAATTCGACCGGCACGTCTTTCATCGAGTGCACGGCAATATCGGCCGCCCCTTCCAGCATGCCCTGTTCCAGTTCCTTGACGAACAAACCCTTGCCGCCCACTTTCGCCAACGGCGCATCCAGGATTTTGTCGCCGCGAGTCACCATCTTCACCAGTTCGGTTTGCAAGCCCGGAAAAGCCTGACGCAAGCGCTCGGCGACGTGCTCGGCCTGCCACAAAGCCAGCGGACTTTGCCGGGTGGCGATTCGAATGATTCTGTCAGCCAAAATAGCTCCTGCCGATTCGGGCGGGAACCACCCGCACCCTGAGTTGAGAATAAATCGCGGCTATTGTAATCCGATTCTCCGGGAAAGGTGGGGGGAAGTTATCCTAGCGTCGCCGATTGCGTGGTTCCGGCACTGTGCCTGTAAAACTACCGACAACAAACTAAAACTGGAATGAGTGTAGTGACCGGAAATCAGCCAGCGGAGGCAGGGAGTTTCGCTCTAAAAATCTGGAACCAAGTTGCAGCCCATTGCATTCGGTCTTGCATATAAGTCAATTTATCTGGAAATCGCTGTATAAACTTCGGGTGCCATGAACTAGCTTCCCAGGTAGTTTTGGGACTGGACAATCCCCTTATCTCGGGGTTGTTAGCATAAACAACAGTCAGCGCCGAGTTCTTGTCCGCACGATGAAACACACTGTTGATCAAGACATCCGGCAATGCGACGTTTTTAGCGACTAGCCTGTTTGCGGCCAAATTAAAAATCGGCTGCCCCCACGGTGCGGTATCGTGTCCGACCCAAAAACACATCTGCTTGCCGAAATCCTGGTTTTCCGCCGTTTTAGCGGCTTGTGCGCCGGCAGCATCGCAAGCCGAGTGCCGAGCGAAACCTTTACCATCAACGACAAACTGTAAGCGTAGTACAACCATTTCCTGTAATTTGTCTTGCTCAATTTTGGCCAACACCGCCAATTCATCGCTGCCCCGACTGGACGGATTCTGGATGTGTGCCAACCCCTGCCAGTCTCCCTCCGGCAGCGGTATCGCCACATCGCCGATCACAACCTCATCAATAAAGCGACGCCCGGAAACGGAATCAGCCCGGTTTTCAGTTTTACCTGCGGACGCCACGCTCACCGCGGGCGAAGATACAATGGTAAAACGGTCGCTTTTGGGAAGTCCCTGGAACGAGACCGGACTAAGGCCCGTTATGCTGCGAAGCTTATCCAGCGCTTGCGAGTATTCCGCAGAGTCCTTGCGATAAGCGTAAAAGTGATCGGAATGGCGTGAACAGTTCACGCAAGGAGAGGAATCATAGGTATAAACGTCCACCGGGATATCCTCGGTGACCCCCTGAAAATCCTGACCGTGATACCCACCGAGAATAATTCGCCGGACGTTCCCGGCCTTTGCTCCAACCAATACCCATTTAACCGGCTCGTAAGACATCAGCGCGAGTACTTTGGGTATCGGGGAAGATGGGACTGTCACGGTCACGATATTCTGAGTGTGCTGTACGGCATATTGCTGATGACAATTCAGCATCGCTTGAGAATCCTTTCGGTTGGGACACTTTGCCCACCACGGCTGGGATTTAGGTCCATCGGCAGCGCCCCCACTATACACACCGACGACATGCAATTCGGTACCGGGCGGCAAAACATTAGCCTGAGGTGGCAGGCTGACGTCAAAGGACTCGTCGTGTCCGGCTGATCCGGTTGATACCTGACCTTGTGTGGTGTTGGCCGCCACCTGCTGCACCGAATTCGCCGCACTCGCTCGGTAACTGGCAGCACTGGGTCTGGATGTAACCATCTGCTGCCAAGGTCCCAACCACACCACTAACGCGGAAGACAGGCAGGTCAAAACCACAGTCCAGCGCCACGTTGCCGATCGAACCCATAACCCTTCGCGCTCCATCGAGTTCACTTTGAAACTTTAACCTCGCGCTCGAGCCACAACTCGTTGCTCACCGTCAAAACTCAATTCGATGGCTTTAACGCCACATTTCTTCGCTTCTATCAGTGAATCCGCCAAACGCTCTTCAATGACACGCACCAGATCCCTAGAGGAACTACTCTTCCCGAGCTTCTTGAAACGCGCCATTAACGTCAGGATAATTTGGGGGTCGATACCCTGATTGACGACTTCCAAGCCGTAACTACGAATCATGTCCTCGATTTCCAAAGCAGCGACTCTGGCAACATCCAAACCTTGCAGCGCTCGAAACACGAATATTCGATCCAGCCGATTCAAAACTTCGGGGGCAAATAGACTCTCGCGGAGCGCTTCGACCGCGCTCGACCTCATCATGTCTGGCTCGCCAGCGAAAGTCTCGGCCAATTCCGTCAGGCGGTCAGTCGCTGCATTACTAGTCAAAACAAAAATCGCCGAGGTCGTGGCAATGTGGCGGCTATCGGAGCGCTCCGTTACAAATCCATCATTCCAAGCGGTCAAAAAGGCTTTCAGCACATCCGGATGCGCTTTCTCGATTTCGTCCAACAGCACCACCGCATCCGGCGTGTCCCGCAGACCGGCCGTCAACTTTCCATAACTGTCGGAACCGACATATCCCTTGGTCATACCGAACAATTGCGACAAAGAATAACTACCGGATGCAAATTGCGTCATGTCAAAATGCAGCAACGGACGTTCAAGTTCGTCGGCCAGCACTTTGGCCAGATAGGTTTTGCCGGTACCCGGTGGCCCGGCGAACAAAAATACGCCGACAGGCTTGCCGCGCTGAGATAAGGCCAAGCGCCGCCTAATTTGGGCAGATATGTCGTCGCAAACGCCGTCCTGCCCGACTACCCGCTGTTTCATCGCCTTGGAGAGACTTTCGGCGTCGATAAATGTAGCATTCTCCGCTTCGGCCAACCCGTCTTCTATAGCCTGTCTATTGGTCAGGCGGTCGAGAATATCCATAAGTAGCCCCTTGTGTAAAAAAGTGGGAAGCCGGGAGCACTCGTAGAGCCATCCTAGCGCTAACAACAGCCATCCGACTAGAGCAAAGCCGGCGATATAGGCGATGTTGCTACGCAATCCGGAAATGATGCTTGGCACGACTGGCGCCTTCGGCCAGTGATCCTCAGCAAACTGAAACAAACTGACGAACGCCGTCACCGCAAACAGCACAGGCATCCAACGGCCAAAGGCACTAATCATCCGTCAACCGCCCAATCAAGAGGCCGGTAAAACCAAACTGACGCCCGGTTTTAACACCGGCAGCGCAAGCGGGTTACCTCCGCTCTCAACGCCAAGCGTGATACCTCCGCCACCGTCATGAACTCCGGTTATTTTCACAGACTTAGTCCCGTCAAGCGGCACCGCGATCCGGGTTGGTTTTTTTTGTAAAACCACATCGCTCTGATAGCCGGCCGAAGCCACGTTGACCACATCGCCATCTGCGGCAGCAAAATCCCACAACGTGACCCACACCAACCTCAATCCGCTTGCCGCCGGATTAGCGTCTGGAGCCAAATCAACGCGCTTGGACAATTCCGACATCAATTGTTGCCGCTGTTCAGGCGGGAGTCGCATCGTAGCCAAAGCGGCTTCCGTATCGCTATCTGACACCGGCACTAACTCGACTGATTGGATCTTGGCGAACGTGGTCTCCAATTCGGCTTGGTGGGTACTGGAAACCTTATCGACAGCACCGGAAATCCATGCATCATCAATAGCGTAACCCAGCCCGGCAACCAGCAAGACACTGATCAAAAGTAACTTAAGCGGCGAAGCTTGGCCGCTTCTGACCCGCCTCGACTCCTGCTCATTGCGTGACTGCTTTATCGGTTCCAAATGTTTCATGCTCTCCGGTATCCTCGAAGAATCGGCGAATTCCGCCGAGCAAATGATCTAACGCCATAATTGGCCGTATTGGCAGATTCACCATCTCAATCAATGTAAGCCACAACAACTCGACCGCTTGCCACAGCGAACTTTCCAAGTGATTTGGCCCGCCAAGCTTAGCCGTTACGTCAAAATCCGCAAGCCCAGTCTCCAACCGCATATCTCGAATGTGAGCCTAGTCCGTCAAAATGATCGAAATGCCCTATGCGGGGCCTAACCGAGGTCGACAAAGCATCTGCCAGCGCTTGGAAAAAACGAAGATCGCTCTATCTTTAACCTGACAAATCTGACGAGTAGCCCGCATGAAACGATCCATACGCCTGCTAGCAGGCGTCGGCCTGATTGCCGCTATACCCAGCATCGGCTGCTTTACCTACTACGCCGCGGCGGAGGCTGACGCTGGCCGCGAGGCATTCGGCATTTCAGACCTGTTGGCGTATCCGATGGCTTTGTTGTCGTTCGCCGCCTTGGCGACCGGCCTCAGTGCCGAACCTCCTAACATTCGTCAGGCCGCGCTGGCGGCGATTTTTCTGTTGGCATCGCTCGCATTGATCTTGAGCCATAGCTTTTGAAAAACAGCCGACCGATACCGTCACCAAGCTCAACGAATTTCGAAACCCGCAAAATGTTCATCGCTGTGATGCTGCGTCACCGTCACCTCTCCGACTTTGGCCAACAGCGGCCCTCGATGGCACCAGGCCACCAATTTTTGCAATTCTTCCGAATGACCGCTGGCGACAATTTCCACGGAACCGTCAGCCAAGTTGCGAACGAAGCCGGATAGATTGAGCTTTACCGCCTGCTTCTGGGTATAGGCCCGAAAATAAACGCCCTGCACCCGGCCTTTAACGATGATATGCACACAATCCGTCATCGGCTGATCCTCCAGCAATAATGAATTTTTTGGTCGCGGGCGAAATCGTCCGGGATCGTGGCCGCAGTTATATCTTCGAAGTGCAGACCGGCCAACGCCTCGCGGTCCAATTTAAAACGGCGGAAGTTGGTCGAGAAATACAAAACCCCGCCGGGCGCCAGTAAGGCCGCGGCGTTTTTCAGCAACGCGACATGATCGCTTTGGATATCGAAGGCCTCGTCCATTTTCTTGGAGTTGGAAAAGGTCGGCGGATCGAGAAAAATCAGGTCGAATTGCGGCCGGTTTTTTAACGCCGCTTGCTCGGCCAGCCATTTTGGGCAATCCGCCCGCATCAGTTTATGGTCGCCGCGGATGCCGTTCAATTCGAAATTACGCTTGGCCCAGTCCAGATAGGTGTTGGACATATCGACCGTGACCGTCGAGGCCGCACCACCAACCGCCGCATGCACCGTGGCGCTGCCGGTGTAGGCGAACAGATTCAGAAAGCGCTTACCCTTGGCTTCCTGTTGAATCCGTAAACGCATCGGCCGGTGATCGAGAAACAGGCCGATATCCAGATAATCCTCGAAATTGACCCAAAACTTGCAACCGCCTTCCTCGACGACCTGGAAGCGGCCGGAGTCGCCTTGCTTTTCGTATTGGTCGGTCGCTTTTTGCTTACGGCGGATTTTCAAAAACACCTGGTTGGCCGGGATTTCCAGCACCTTGGGAATCTCGGCCATCGCCCCAGCCAGGCGCTGGTTGGCCTTGGCCGGATCGATGGTTTTCGGCGATTCGTATTCCTGGACGTTGACACAGATTTGTTCGCCCTGGTACACATCCACCGCCACGGCGTATTCCGGCAAATCGGCATCGTACAAGCGATAGCAATGCACGTTATTCTGCTTGGCCCATTTCGCCAGCTTTTTCAGATTCTTGCGCAAACGGTTGCCGAACATGTCCGCTTGCGGATCGACCTGTTCGGCTTGGGCGCGGCGCCAGATGGATTCGGCGCGCTCCTGTTGCGACTTGGCCTTGGGCTCGAAGAACGCTCTTTCCTCAATGTTAAAACGCAACAACTTGCATTCCAGCGCCCCGTTGAACAACGTGATCGGCTTCTGCGAGCGGATGCCCAGCCTAAAGCCCAGCTCCGGGTCGCTGATGATCATCGCCGCCTGCCAGCCGGCGAAGCGCTGTTTCAACACCTCGCCGAAGCGGCGGTAAAGCGCGGCGGTTTCCGCTTCGTCGCCCAAGCGTTCGCCGTAGGGCGGATTACAGGCGATCAAACCTTTGGGCCAGCTTTCCGCCGCGGCCGCATCGCCGATGTCGCGTTTTTCGATATGAATCTTGCCGGACAAGCCGGCGTTTTCGACGTGCTGAACCGCAGTGGCGACGGTACGCCGGTCCTGGTCGAAACCGACGATGGTAGGCAGTTTTGCCAGCCCGGCCTCGCGGCGTTGCCGTGCTTCGTCGAGCAAGCCTTGCCACAACTCGGCATCGTGTTTCTTCCAGCCCAGAAAACCAAAATAATCGCGCTGCAAACCCGGCGCGATATCGGCGGCAATCAAGGCGCCTTCCAGCAGCATCGTCCCGGAACCGCACATCGGATCCAGCAACGTGCCGCCTTGTTCGGCAATCTTCGGCCAGCCGGCGCGCAGCAAAATCGCCGCTGCCAGGTTTTCCTTGATCGGCGCGGCAATGCTGACGTCGCGAAAACCGCGCTTGTGCAAACTCTCGCCGGACAAATCCAGGCTGAGCTGGGCCAAGTCGTTGTGCAGATAAACATTGACCCGCAGCGAGGGCCGTTCGGTCTCGACACTGGGCCGTTTGTTGAATTTGGCGCGCATCTGGTCGACGATGGCGTCTTTGACCTTTTGCGCGCCGAAATGGGTGTTGTTGATGGCAGGACTGTTCTTGCTGCTGAACGACACCGCCAGACTGTCGTCCGGCTTCATATGCTCGAACCAGTTGATGCGTTTGACGCCGTCGTACAAGTCCTGCTGGGATTTGACCTCGAAACTGCTCAATGGCAGAAAGATCCGGTTGGCGACCCTGGACCACAAACACACCCGGTAGGCCAGCGCCAAATCGCCGTCAAAGGCCACCCCGGCCAGCTTTTCCTTGACGTTTTGGCCGCCGAGGCTGCGGATTTCATTGGCGAGGATGCCTTCCAGCGCCTTGGGCGCAGTAGCGTAAAGAGGGTATTGCGTCATGATGGGCGACCGGAACAAGTGGGTCGGCTAGGATACTAAAACTGCCGCCGCCGCGGCGGCATTTTTTGGCAACACGGCGATTCGCCTCGCGCGAATCACCGTGTTGCCAAAGGGCTTAACGGGCGGAGATCGGTTTCACATCGCGGGTGGTCACGCCTCTGTACAACTGGCGCGGCCGGCCGATTTTCAGTTCCGGATCGGAGATCATTTCGTCCCATTGCGCGATCCAGCCCACCGAGCGCGCCAACGCGAAAATCGCGGTGAACATCTCGGTCGGAATCCCCAGAGCCCGCAACACGATGCCGGAGTAGAAATCCACGTTCGGATACAGTTTTTTCTCGACGAAATACGGATCTTCCAGCGCGATCCGCTCCAATTCCATCGCCAGCTTGAACAAACGGTCGTCGTTCAGATTCAGCTCGTCCAGCACTTCATGGCAGGTTTGCCGCATCAGCTTGGCGCGCGGATCGTAGTTTTTGTAGACCCGGTGACCGAAGCCCATCAACCGGAACGGATCGTTTTTATCCTTGGCCTTGGCCACATATTCGCCGATTCGCGACACGTCGCCGATTTCTTCCAGCATATTCAATACCGCCTCGTTGGCACCGCCATGCGCTGCACCCCACAGACAGGCGATACCGGCGGCGACGCAGGCGTAAGGATTGGCGCCGCTGGAACCGGCCAGACGTACCGTCGAGGTCGAAGCATTTTGCTCGTGATCGGCGTGCAAAATCAGAATCCGGTCCAGCGCCCGCATCAGTACCGGGTTGGCCAGATAATCCTCGCCCGGATCGCCGTGCATCATGCGCATGAAGTTTTCGGCGTAGCCCAGTTTGCGCTTCGGATAAATGAACGGCATGCCGATGCTGTATTTGTAGCACATCGCCACCATGGTCGGCATTTTTGCGATCAGCCGAATCGCGGACATGTAGCGATCTTCTTTGCAGGTAATATCCATCACGTCGTGGTAGAACGCCGACAGCGCACCGACGACGCCGACCAATACCGCCATCGGGTGGGCATCGCGGCGGAATCCGCTATAGAATTTGATCAACTGCTCGTGGACCATGACATGCTGGCTGATGGTCGTGACGAAGCCCTTCATTTCCGCGCCGTTGGGCAGATCGCCGTTCAATAACAGGTAACAGACTTCCAGAAAGTCGCATTTCTCGGCCAATTGTTCGATAGGATAGCCGCGGTACAGCAACACACCGGCGTCGCCGTCGATAAAGGTGATTTTCGAGGTACAACTGGCAGTGGAAGTAAAACCGGGGTCGTAAGTGAAACAACCGGTTTGCGCGTACAGCGAGCGAATGTCGATGACCGACGGCCCCATGGTGCCAGCAGTAACCGGCAATTCGACGGCCTGTTCCTGGCCATCGTGTTTTAACGTCACTTTTTGATCAGTCATGTCAAATTTCTCCGGTAATAACGAGCGTTTTAGACGGGGTACGCGACTTATTCTATTGCAATTAGCGAATAAACACAGCTTAAGATCGGGATTGTTTACAAAAAGACCTCGATAACAGGGGTTTTCCAATTCACTGAAACCGGGTTGATTCCGGGGAGGACAAGATGGAGCGCTGGATATGGTTGGTTATTCTTTTGGCCTGGCAAGGCATGCGGCAGCCGGCTAACGCTTGGGAACTTCAGGATACCCCGGAACCCTTAAAACCCTGGATCGGCTGGGTGCTGCACGACCAACCGCAACACGGCTGCCCGTTCTGGTTCAACGACCTCCAAAACAAGCAATGCGCCTGGCCCGGTCGATTCGTGCTAAACCTGCAACCCAACCGCGGCAATTTCGAGTCCGAGTGGACACTTTACCGCAAAAGTTGGATCACGCTACCCGGCGACGAACGCCACTGGCCGCAAGCCGTGACGGTAGACCAACAAGCCGCTCCGGTCGCGATCAAGGATGGCAGGCCGGCCCTGGAATTACCGGCAGGACATTACCGGATCAGCGGCCAATTCGTTTGGGACCAGCTTCCGGAACAACTGGCCATCCCGGAGGCCTCCGGCTTACTTCGGCTTAGTATCGACGGCCGGCCGGTGGATTATCCGCGGATCGAACAGGGTGCGGTCTGGCTGGCGGAGCGGGCCGCAGCCGACGCCGGCAATCGGGAGAACCGCCTGGAACTGCACGTTTTTCGCCAAGTTATCGACGAATCCCCGCTGCAAATGATCACCCGGCTGGACCTGGAAGTCTCCGGCGCCGCGCGAGAGCTTGAATTTGGCCATGCCTTGTTACCGGGCTTT
The DNA here is from genome assembly GCF_056850255.1 of Methylomonas sp. Uni0011. NCBI lineage: Bacteria > Pseudomonadati > Pseudomonadota > Gammaproteobacteria > Methylococcales > Methylococcaceae > Methylomonas > Methylomonas sp. Uni0011. The sequence continues at coordinate 103,577 of NZ_JBVVNO010000009.1, read as the reverse complement.
ATTCCGATCAATGTCAACAGCCCGCTGCCGGCCCGGCTGGACGGAAACGGCCGCTTATTCGCCCAAGTCCGCCCCGGTCACTGGATCATCGATATCCACAGCCGCCATCCGCAGTATTTGACGCAACTGGAGCTGGCAATCGACGATGCCGGCTGGCCGCAGGAAGAATTATGGACGTTTCAAGCCTTACCCTCCCTGCGGTTGACCGAAATCACCCAACCTGCGGCGATCGACGGCAGCCAGACCAACCTGCCTGACGACTGGCGGCATTTGCCGACCTACCGTTTGCACCAAGGCGACAGCATGATTTTCAACGTGATCCGCCGCGGCGATCCCGAACCCGAACCCAACCAGCTAGCCCTGACCCGCACCCTGTGGCTGGATTTTTCCGGCACCGGTTACACGGTCAACGACCGGATTAGCGGCAGCATGCGCCGCGACTGGCGGCTGAACGCGGAGCCGGAGTTACATCTCGGCCAAGTACAACTGAACGGTCAAAACCAGCTGGTCACTCAATTGCCCGACCATAGCCAAGGCGTGGAAATTCGTAGCGGCAATCTGCAACTGAATGCCGACAGCCGGATCGAGACCGATATCTCGAGTTTGTCCGCCAGCGGCTGGCAGCAACGCTTTCAGCAGGTCCGGGCTGAACTGAAAACACCGCCCGGCTGGCGCTTACTGGCGGTGACCGGGGTCGACAACGCCCCGGACACCTGGCTGAACCGCTGGACCTTGCTGGATTTGTTTCTGGTGTTGCTCGGCGGCCTGGCGGCCGGACGCCTGTGGTCTTGGCCATGGGGCGGCGCGGCCCTGCTCGGCTTGAGTCTGATCTGGCACGAACCCGATGCACCGCGCCTGATTTGGCTGCTGACTCTGGCAACGCTGGCCTTGCTGCGGGTATTACCGGAAGGCAAAGCCCGGCACTGGTTGGCCGCTTGCCGCAATTTGTGTTGGCTGACGCTGGTTGCGTTGGCGGTTCCATTCGTAGTGGATCAAATCCGGATCGGCATTTATCCGCAACTGGAGCAGCCGGAACAGATCGAGCCGAGCGCCGCCTACACCAGCGCGCCCGCCGCACCTGAAGCGTTGCAAAGCGATGCGGCGCCGGCAGAACTGGCTGACACGCTGCCCGAGGCAAGAGTATTAAAACGCAGTTACTCGACGAAATCCGAAGCTGGCGGCGGAGCCAGCAGCTCCGCCGACCTGGAGCGGACCGATCCCGACGCCAATCTGCAAACCGGCCCCGGTCTGCCGAACTGGCATTGGCGTAGCGTCCATCTGGCCTGGAACGGCGGGGTAGATAGCCAACAGCAAGTGCAGCTGTGGTACCTGCCGCCCTGGGCCATGATGTTGCTGCATTTTTTGCAGGCCGGGATAACCCTGGCGTTGATTCTACGGCTGACCGACGTCTCGATCGGTGGCTGCTGGCGCCGGATGGCGCCCACTGCTGCCTGTGTGGTGCTGGCGCCGCTGCTGGCTATGCCGAGCCGACCGGCATATGCGGATTTGCCCGATCCGCAATTGCTGGCCGAGCTGAAAGCCCGGCTGTTGCAAGCTCCCGCTTGCTTGCCTGACTGTGCTCAGATCGCGGAAATGCAAGTGCAAGCTAAACCGGACCTGCTGCGCTTGCAATTGCAAATCCACGCCCAGCAAGCGCTGGCGGTGCCGTTGCCGGCACAGGCCGACCAATGGCTGCCGGAAACGGTAGAGGTCGACGGCGCACCGGGGCAGGCCCTGTTCCGCAATGCCTCCGGCGACGTCTGGCTGGCGTTGCCGCGCGGCGTACACAGTGTGGCGATGCAAGGCCGCTACCGGGAACCGGTCAAGTTCACACTGCCGTTGCCGCTGATCCCGCAACATGTGAGCCTCGACGCCGAAGGCTGGCGCATCGACGGCGGCTACGAAGACGGCAAAGTCGGTCCGCAACTGGAATTCAGCCGGCTGCAAACCGAAACGCCGACCGGTAAAGTCCTGCCGCAAACGGCGCTGCCGGCGTTCGTCCGCGTTAGCCGCACTCTGCACCTGGGCCTGGATTGGCGCATCAGCACCCGAGTCGAATCGCTGGCTGAATCCGGCAATCCAATCATGTTCGAACTACCGTTGCTAAAAGGCGAGGCGGTAACCACCCCGCTAGTCCGGGTCAAGGACGGCAAGGTATTGGTGAATATTGCCGCCAGCGAAGGCAGCGCAGAATGGGAATCGGTCCTGGAAAAATCGGGCCAAATCGACTTGCTGGCCGATGCCGGGGGCCAATGGCACGAAGTCTGGCAGGTCGAGGTAAGCCCGGTTTGGCGCCTGCATAGCGACGGCCCGGCTCCGATTTACCGGGAAAATCCGCAAGGCCCCTGGCTGCCGGAGTGGCATCCCTGGCCCGGCGAGCGCGTGTCGTTGAAAGTAGAACGCCCGGCGGCGGTCGCCGGGGCCACGCTGACGATAGACAGCAGCGAATTGTTGGTTCAGCCCGGCGCACGTAATCAGACTGCGGAACTCACGCTGGCTATCCGCAGTTCGAAAGGCGGCCGACACACGATCATTTTGCCGGACACCGCCCAACTGCAGGAAGTGGCGATCGACGGCATCAGCCAGCCGATACGCCAGCAAGGCGCCAGTGTCAGCCTGCCGTTGCGGCCCGGTCACCAGCAAGCGGTGTTAAAGTGGCAGACCCCGCTGCCGCTCGGTTTCACGACCTCCACGCCCAGTGCCAATCTCGGCAGCGCCAGCGTCAATAGCCGCATTCGGTTGATCATGCCGCAAAACCGCTGGCTGCTGTGGACCTCAGGCCCCTCGTTCGGCCCGGCTGCGTTAATTTGGGGCTTATTGTTGGTACTGGCTCTGATCGGCATCGGTCTGAGCAAAACAGGAGCCACGCCGCTGAAGCACTGGGAATGGTTTTTACTGCTGACCGGCCTGAGCCAATTGCACGTTGCCGCCGGCATTTTCATCGCCGGCTGGCTGTTTGCGTTGCAATGGCGCGCCAGGCAGCCGCCTGCCGGAGTACACCGCTTCAACCTGTTACAAATCGGCCTGGCAAGCGGCAGCGTATTGGCTTTGCTGGTATTGGCCTGGGCGGTGGAACAAGGCCTGCTCGGTAGCCCGGAGATGCAAATCGCCGGTAACCATTCGACGGCTTACCAACTGAATTGGTACCAGGACCGCAACGACCCGCAGTTGCCCAGCGCCACGGTACTCAGCCTGCCGCTGGCAGCGTACCGCGGCCTGATGCTGGCTTGGGCGCTGTGGCTGGCGGCGGCTATGTTGAAATGGTTGCGTTGGGGCTGGGCCTGTTTTGCGGCGGGAGAGATTTGGCGCAAATCAGCCAAAACCTGACCGGCATGGCATCAGCTACCTTTATGCTTTTCCTCGACCATGGCGTCGATCATCAGCATAACGTCGGCGCTGGCGTTTTCGGCCAACTGCATCTGATGGATGATTTCGTTCAGCATGGCTTGATCTTCCTGCCACTTGCCGCGTGAGATTTGGTATGCGCGCTGGGTGGTGGTGTGGACGTCGGCATGCGGTTGGTTCAGTTTGGCGTAAGCCGCGGTATGCCGAAAAGATTCGTAGCCCAGCCCTTCGTAATACCACTTGCCCAATCGGCAATTATGGTTGTCGACCATAATGGCCTGACGTTGCGGACAATCGCTAGGCGTTTCTATCGAAATATAGCCGTTCTGCTTGTAGATGATATGGTCCAACTTGGTCAGCAAACCGAAGGATTTGTCCTTGGCGTAGGCGATAAAGCCCAGCGAAGCTTTGGCGGATTGCGACAGGTTGGAAAACTGTTGCCGGAACGAGCTGACTTGGGCCATGATCTCCTGCGAAATGGCCGCTGAAGTTTCGGCTTCTCCATGCATTTGTTCGACGCGCGAGTTAAAGGCTCTCAGCGTCTTCGAGACTTCCATCGCCGCGTCCTTGGTATGCTCGGACAAGTTTTTCACCTCGTCCGCCACCACCGCAAAGCCGCGACCGTGTTCCCCGGCCCGTGCCGCTTCGATCGACGCGTTCAATGCCAACAGGTTGGTTTGGTCGGCAATCCCGGTGATCATCGATAAGGATTCGGTAATTTTTTTGCTGTCGCTGATCAAGGCTCCGATCACGTCGGACACCGAATGCACGTTGGAATTGATATCGGCCAACGAGTGGCTGATCGTTTCTACAGTGGCCAAACTATCGTCGGCGTTGCGCCCGGTTTCGGTGGCGATGCTCTCCACCTTTTGCATCTGCTCGGTGATATTGATCAGATCGTTTTGGTTGCCTTTCAGATTAGTCAGCAAATTGGAAGTATTCAGCGCGTGCAAGCCGGCCGACAAGCGGTTTTTGATCATTAGTTGGTCGTTTTCGTCCATCAACTTGATCGCCGCATTCATGTTTTTGGCCGACTGCTTCAGCAAACCCGGCAAACCGTCGACCAGAGCATAGCGTTCATGGTTGCCTTGCGAGGCATGACTGAAACAGGTACTGATTTCCTTGAAATAACATTCCATGATGTCCAGTGTCTCGTTCAATTCCCAGGCCACCTTGCCGATTTCGCCCATGCCGCGGGTTTTGGTGACCCGATGGTAGAGCTCTCCGTCATTGGTATGCTTCAGCACTTGCTCCATCCGCTCCAACACCAGCAGACTTTGTCTGCCGGTCTGCCAGGCGATCAGAGCCACCAGCGGCAACGGCAATAACAGCAGCAACATGATCCAGGAAAAACCGAACATGATCACGGAGTAAACCAAGGCACCCAGCGCCGAGACCAGTATCGCCGCTACCGCATAATTCAGCTTGGTTCTTAAAAACGGAATGTTGGCATTGGAACTCATCGCTTAAACTCCGTTGGGCTTGTACAGGTTGAGCACTAAACTGTTGTAATGCTTAACCCCGGTTTGCTTGACCTGATCCAGAAGGTACGCCAGGGATAAATCCGGGGCATCCTTGGCGGAGCTGCGCTTTTCAATGGCGAGCATTTCCCGGTAAATCGGAATCAGCACCTCCAACGCCGAGCGCGGCGGATTGCGCCGCACCGAATAGTAACCTTGCAACTTGCCGTTACGGTCGTAGTCGGGCGTGATGTTGGCGAACACCCAATAATAACCGCCGTCGGCACACAGGTTTTTAGCGAATCCGAAAAACTCGTCGCCGGCTTTCAAGGTATTCCACATAAATCGGAATACACCGCGCGGCATGTCGGGATGGCGAATGATGTTGTGCTGTATGCCGAGCAGTTCGTGTTCCGGATAGCCGGCAATCTCCATGAAAATCCGGTTGGCGTAGGTAATTCGCCCGGCAGCGTCGGTTTTGGAGACGATAAAATCCTCGTCGCCCAGTTTTTTTTCATGATTGTTGGGAGTAATTCCGGGTTTCATGGGCGCACCGTTCAGGAAATAACATTACTAAATCTAGCTGAATTTCCGGTTTTGGGGGTACGCTAATGCCGCTTTTTGCCGTGTGCGTCGTGAAATATCCGCACGCCTGCGGGACAGGGTCAATTCAGCAGATTAATCAATAACCGCTTGATCGACGCCGGTTCGAACGGCTTGTCGAGAATGGCAGACACATCCGATTTTTCGATAGCGGCCAGCCGGCTTTGGTTCTGTTCGCTGGTCACCATCAGGACCGGCGTGGAGCCTCGCTCCGGATGGTTACGGATATGTTCGACCAATTGCAAGCCGTCCATTTCCGGCATGTTGTAATCCGTGACAATCAGATCGAAATAGTGCTGGCTGAAAAGCTGCAAGCCTTGTTTGCCGTCGTGGGCAACGGTCAATTGGTCAACGCCGATGTTGTTAAACACCTTGGTCAGATATTTCAAAGAAAAATCGCTGTCGTCGACCAGCAGCACCCGCAAGTCTTCGATATCGATATGTTCCAGCCCGAGCTTTTCCGGATGCACGTATTCGAGCGTGGACTGCAAGGCCGTACGCAAGGCTTCGCGACCGAACGGTTTGGGCAGAATCGCAATCGCACCGGCTTGGCGTATCGGCTCCAGGTATTTGATATTGGTCTCGCTGGAAATCAACAAAAAGGCCATTTCGTAGGAGGCACTGTCCTCGCGCAAGGCGTGAACCAATTCCACACCGGTCATGTCCGGCAAATACATCGCACTGACCACCAAATCGGGCCGGCTATGCTGCAAACCCTGAAACAACTCCCGGCCGCTGGCGACGCAAATGATGTCGCTGATACCGAAACTCTGTAAATATTGGATGATGATGAGCTGTTGGGTGTGGGACGGCTCCACCAGAAACACTTGGAGATTCGACAGCTCGGGATCGGTCATGGATTAATGGCCCTTCATACAGTAGAGAGTCAAGCCGATATGAGCTTGCTTGGCGAAATGGTTGGCGGCGATAAAATCTTCGCGGGTTAAAGGTAGCCCATGAATGGAGTGGTCGCAATAGATCAGACCGACCATCTTGTTCTCGGCCCGAATCGGAAAGACAAAACATTCGTGGCGGCCGATATGCTGCACGATTTGGGGGGTATAAAGGCCGGGATGCTGCTCCGGAAATTGCCAGGCGCCTTCGGTTTGGCGCAGGGCGTTGAAAAACAAATTGGTGGAATTTTCCGAATTCAGAATCCGCAGCTTCTGTTCCGGAACCGGTTTGCGCCAACCCAAGGAAAATTTTTCGTTCAGCGCCTGTTTATCCGGACTTAGCAGCATGAATAAGGTCCTATCCATTTCCACCCCGCGATGGATGCCTTCAAGCACCATCTCGAACAACTGGTTCAGGTTGATTTGGCCGCTGATATGGCTGCTGATATCCTGCAGGATCTGAAACTGCAATTGCTTCTTGTCGAACGGTTCTTCGACCGGCGCTTCGTCGGCCACCGCATCGACTTTGATAAAGCGCGACGCATCGTCCGCACCGAATTGGCGGGCGATCAGCGCCGCCTCCTGGGTATTTTTCTCGATTCTGGCACGTATTTCCGGCAGCGGCAGCCGGGTGAGCTCGCTGAACTTAGTCAGACAAGCGGTCATTAGCGGTGAATCGGGGCCGGCCTGCAACGCTTGGCAGATATCGTGACCCAACTTGACCATCTGCACCCGTTTGTCCGCAGAATCGGGTTTGGCGATCGCTTCTTCGATCAATCCACCCAGGCTCCAGGACTTGCTGAGCTTTTTGCCGAGATCGCGCAACGAAAACCCGAGGATTTTTTTCTCGGCTTCCGCGCCGCTCAACCCGCATTTTTCGAGTTTCGCGTGCGCCTGCTTGGAATGCGGGTCGCTGGAACACCAAAACGCGACGTGGCCGAGATTGTGCAGCAGGGCCGCAACGAACACCTCCTCCGGCGAAATATCGCCCACGGCGACCGCAAGATTCTTGGCCTGGACCGCCGCATGCAGAGCCTTGGCGATCTCCCGGTTGGCCCGATTTTTATCGCTGGTCGACAAAATCGCTTCGAAGAACGAACATGCCAGCGTCAATTCGCGGATGATTTCGGCACCCAACACGACAATAGCCCGCGAAACGGTGCTCATCTTCTGCTTGGACGGATTGTAGTACGGGCTGCTGCCGACTTTCAGCACCTTGGCGGTCAGATTCGGGTCTTGCAAAATCACCGTCGCCAACTCCATTGCCCCTTTCTTGCGATCATCCAACGCCGCATAAATATTGTGCGCGGTGTTGGAGAAAATCGGCATTTCCTGGCCGCGCAACAGCTCCGTCCAGTCTTCCAGGTTTGCCGGCGCTTTTTGTGGTCCGCCCATCGGCTTACAAGGCTTTGATTTTGGCGTACTGTTCCTTCAGATTGGTCAACGAGGATTGCAAACCGGCCAGTTTCTCGCGCTCCTTGGCAATCACTTCAGGCGGCGCCTTGTCAACAAACGCGGCGTTGCCGAGTTTGCCTTCGATGCGCGGCAATTCTTTTTCGATGCGTTGAATTTCCTTGTCCAGCCTTGCCAGTTCGGCATCTTTGTCGATCAAGCCGGCCATCGGAATCAGAATTTTCATCTCACCGACCAGCGCAATCGCCGATTCCGGCGCGTTGTCGCCAACGTTCAACCAGGTGATGCTTTCCAATCGGCCCAGCTTTAAAAGATAGCTTTCCAATTCTTTAAGATTGGTTTGGTCGGTCGCGGAGCCGTTTTGCAACAACACATTCAACGGCTTGCCCGGCGCGATGTTCATCTCGCCGCGGATGCGGCGGATGCCCAGGATGAAATCCATCGCCCATTGCACTTGGGTTTCGGCTGCGGTGTCGATGGCGGTGGTATCGCTGTCCGGATACGGCTGCAGCATGATGGTCGCGGTGGTGACGCCAGCTAGCGGTCCGACCCGTTGCCAGATTTCCTCGGTGATGAACGGCATGATCGGATGCGCCAGCCGCAGCACGGTTTCCAGGACTCGCAACAAGGTTTGGCGGGTGCCGCGTTGCAGCAGTGCATCGTCGCTTTGCAGCGAGATTTTCGCCAGCTCCAGATACCAGTCGCAGTACTCGTTCCAGGTAAATTCGTAGATCGCCTGTGCCGCCAAGTCGAAGCGGTAGCTGTCGATGGCGCTGCGGGTGTCGGCGATGGTGCGGTTCAGTCGGGACAGAATCCACTGGTCGGCCGGGCTGTAGCGGCACTCGGCGCAATCGACGCCGTTGTCCTGGCCTTCGGTATTCATCAACACATAGCGCGCCGCGTTCCACAATTTGTTGCAGAAGTTGCGGTAGCCCTCGGTACGCTGCAAGTCGAAGCGGATGTCGCGGCCGGTCGAAGCCAGCGAGGCGAAAGTAAAACGCAGCGCATCGGTACCGTAGGACGGGATGCCGTCCGGGAACTGCTTGCGGGTGGCTTGCTCGATTTTCTTGGCCAAATGCGGCTGCATCATGCCGGACACGCGTTTTTCCACCAACGCATCCAGCTCGATGCCGTCGATGATGTCGATCGGATCCAACACGTTGCCCTTGGACTTGGACATTTTCTGGCCTTCTGCGTCGCGCACCAGGCCGTGGATGTAAACCTCTTTAAACGGCACGTCGCCCATAAATTTCAAGCCCATCATGATCATCCGCGCTACCCAGAAGAAAATGATGTCGAAGCCGGTGACCAGCACGCTGGTCGGATAATGTGCGGCTAACTCCGGGGTTTTGTCCGGCCAGCCCAGGGTCGAGAACGGCCACAGTGCCGACGAGAACCAGGTGTCCAGCACGTCTTCATCCTGTTGCAGCGGATAATCGGCGGCCAAGCCGTGCTTGGCGCGAATTTCAGATTCGGAATGGCCGACGTAGGTATTGCCCTTATCGTCGTACCAAGCCGGAATGCGGTGGCCCCACCAGATTTGCCGGGAGATGCACCAGTCCTGGATGTTGCGCATCCATTCGAAATAGGTATTTTTCCAGTTGTCCGGCACGAATTTGATGGCGCCGGTTTCCACCGCTTCGATGGCCGGCTTGGCTAGCGGCGCGATTTTGACATACCACTGGTTGGTCAGGAACGGTTCGATCACCGCGCCGGTGCGGTCGCCGCGCGGCACCATCAATTTGTGATCGGCGATTTTTTCTAGCAAGCCTTGGGCGTCCAGATCGGCGACGATGCGTTTGCGGGCTTCGAAGCGGTCCAGGCCAATGTAAGCTTCCGGGATCAAGCTGAAGCCGTCGTCATTGCCACGCACGGCGGCATCGACGGTGAAGATATTGATCAAGCCGTTATGAGGTTGGTCGGCAATGACGTTGCTGTGTTTGTGGCGCGACCAGACTTCGTAGTCGTTGAAATCGTGGGCCGGGGTGATCTTGACGCAGCCGGTGCCGAATTCCGGATCGACGTAGTCGTCGGCGATGATCGGAATCAAGCGGCCGGTCAACGGCAGTTCGACCAGTTCGCCGATCAGGTGTTTGTAGCGTTCGTCATCCGGATGCACCGCCACCGCCGCGTCGCCGAGCATCGTTTCCGGGCGGGTGGTCGCGACGATCAAGTGGCCGGTGCCATTGGACAGCGGATAGCGCATGTGCCACATCGAGCCGTTTTCTTCTTCCGACAACACTTCCAGGTCGGACACCGCAGTGTGCAACACCGGGTCCCAGTTCACCAAACGTTTGCCGCGGTAAATCAGGCCCTCTTCGTACAATTTGATGAACACTTCCTGCACCGCAGCGGACATGCCGTCGTCCATCGTGAAGCGTTCCTTGTCCCAATCCAGCGACGAACCCATGCGGCGCAACTGGCGGGTGATGGTGCCGCCGGATTGTTCTTTCCATTCCCAGACTTTTTCGATGAAGGCGTCGCGGCCGTAATCGTGGCGGGTTTTGCCGTCGGCGTTAATGATGCGCTCGACCACCATCTGGGTGGCGATGCCGGCATGGTCGGTACCCGGTTGCCACAGCGCATTGTGGCCTTTCATGCGGTGATAGCGGGTCAAGGCATCCATGATGGTGTCCTGAAACGCATGTCCCATATGCAAGCTGCCGGTAACGTTGGGCGGCGGAATCATGATGCAATACGATGCACCATCGCGGTTGGCGGCGAAGTAACCGCTCTGCTCCCAAAGTTGGTACCAGCGTTGTTCTATTGCGTGCGGGGAATAGGTTTTGTCCATGTTTTGTGTTGGAAAGGCTTGCGTTTATACGAGTGGATATTTTACCTGTAAAACTTTACCCGGCTAGATTTTCGGTGGATTTGCAAGTATTTAGCGAAAGCAAAGGCCGCGGCTGAACGCGGCCGTGCGCTGAATGAAGGATCGGCGACACTTTACAAGATATGCTCGCGGATAGCCGCTTCATCGGCGGCAACCAGATTTTTATCCAGCGAATGATCCACCAGACTTTGCAAATGGCCGTTGAGTACGTGGCGAAGCGCACCTAAAATTCAGGCGGCGCGACCAGAACCAACTTGTCGAACTCGCACCCGACCCGCCCTTGTTCCAACCTGTGGGCGATTTGCCTGGCGAAAACCTCGGCTTCGTGGTGTTTCAAATCGGTAGGAGCCTCGAAGGTATGGTCGCCTTCGCCGTGTCCGCCGGCAATGCCGCCCTGACGGTCGCTGACCTCGTCCTGGCCGGGCATCCGGCCTTCGGCATGGGTCAAACCGTCCAATTCGAGCATCGGCTCGATGCGACTGGTTAAGTTGAAAAACGCGCTCTGCTGCTGTCCGTAACAATGACTCGGGTGACTGGCATAACAACCTCCTCGATAGTACGTTACGTTGCCGGGAGTCTTAGCCGGGTGGATTCTCCGGCTTTACCACGGATCGTATGCCTCCGCCGCCGCGCTGTCTAAATCGGAATTGCCGGCGAATTTGATCCCAGTCAATAAATATGCGATTTGCGCTTCCGCTTCGGCCGGCGTTGCAAGTAGGCTGGAAGCAGATCGGCTCGCGACGGCGTGGAACCGGTCGCCCCGACCCTAGTCCCGGCAACTGCGAAGCGACTATCGCCAAGGAATGCGGCCGGTTCAGAGCTGAGCGGGTTCGGCGAAAACCGAATTTCAGCCTTACAATTCGGCACGCCACATCGAACCAAGCGCGCCGAACAGGGTCACCCTACTGCATGGAGCAATTTTTTCTCGCCCTCTGCCAACCCGGCGAATACGGCCGACAAGCGGCGGATGGCGGTGTGACCGTCCCAAAGGTTGCTGCCGGCAACATTAAAATAACTAAAACGCACACAGGGGAACCACCATGAAACTATTGCTGTTCACATTTACCACCGGTCTCGCTCTGCTCTACCTCATGAACATGGCGATGCTGAAGTCGGCAATTCCTAGTGTGGAGTGGAGCATCCACGCCGGCACTCGATTTTTGGTGGGTTTTTTCGTACTCGGCGTCGTTTGTTTTTACTTCAAACAATTGACATTCAAACACGCTGTCCAGTTGACTCTGGCCGCGGTCGTTCTCGACTATCTGTACGATTATTACGTCGAAGCCTATCGGCTCAACTTCGAGATCATTTTGCACGGTATTTACATGCTGGTCTGGGGCGCGCTGATGGGGTATTTGACCTGGCGCTACAAAAACCAGTCGCCTTCGAAATGAAAGACTTGCTTGCCCGAAGCAATCGCTATTTTGCGGCATTCGGTTAACCGAACCATGGATCTGCGGCAAATCTGCCAACGCTTTGCCACGCCTGGCCGGATCGAAGCCATCATCCTGCGTCCGGCGCGCGGCGAACCGGCGGTTTCGGTCAGCGAGGCGGTCGTCGAACCCGGCCGCGGCTTGCTCGGCGACCGCCGCTCGGCCGCCAAACAATCCGGACGACAATCGTCGAAACGCGAGATCACGCTATTTCAAGCCGAACATCTGCCGCTAGTCGCCGGTTGGTGCGGACTCGACTACCTGGACCCGCTCCGGCTACGGCGTAATCTGCTAATCTCCGGCTTGAATCTGGTCGGCATGCGTTCGCCGTTTCCGGATACGCAACTGGAATGGATCATCGGCGGCGAAGTCAGGATTCGAATCACCGGACCTTGCGACCCGTGCTCGAAGATGGCGGCGGAGTTGGGCGCAGGCAGTTACAACGCCTTGCGAGGCCACGGCGGCATGACTGCGGCAATCGTAGCCGGCGGCGTGATCCGAATCGGCGACCGCGTCAGTTTGCACGCAGTCAGAACGCTGCCCGGAAAAACCGCCCGCCCGGATTGATCAAGCCCGTTGCCGTTGCAGCACCAGCGCCGTTTTACTTAATACTTGCAACAGCGGGCCGGCGCCGGCAATCGCCACCGCGTCGACCAGACAATACCAAGCGGCCACGCCGCTGGGCGGATTGCCTTGCGGCAGATGCGAGGCGGGATCGATCTCGGCCCAAGCCCAAGTCCCGGCGCTGGTGCCGACAATTTCCAACCACGAGGTAATGAAAAAGGCGCCAAGGTAAACCATCGGCGAACGGCCTTTGAACAGGTAGCCCAAGAACACGATAAACAGTACCGCACCGATCACATCGAGCCGAGTGTAACCGCTCAAGCCCCAGGCCGCCCAACTGCCGCAAGCCGCGACGACGAAAACAGCGATACGCCGCGCGTAGCGCTGGAACAGACCGGAGCGACCCAAGGCGACGGCAGTCAAATACACTAACCCGTGGCCGGCCGGCACATAAGCCGGTACGTTGCCGAAACGGTAGATGTAACCCTTCATATAGACCGACGCAAAATATTCGCCGATTAACGCAAACGTCACTGCAACCGCAACCTGAGTGCGAACGTATTTGCACTCGCCGCGTAGCCAGGCGTACAAAAACAGCCAGCCGAACACAGCCAGCACGTATTGCATGAATTGCGGCGCGAAGCCATCCATGGTCAAACAAATCGTCGTCGTCACAAAAGTGAATCCGGCGATTTGGTAATCGCGGCGGCGGTGCTCGGCTGAGCTATCGACTGGCGGAAAATGGGGTAGCGAAAAAAAACTCATAGCGGATCAAATAAAGGCGTAAGCCACGGCGAGGTAACGTAACACTTTACCGAAAAAGATCGCCAGCAGCGAAGGAAACCAGGACAAACGCAACCATCCCGCCGCGAAACACAAGCCGTCGCCGACCAGCGGCAACCAGGAGAACAATAAAGCCCAACTGCCCCAGCGGCGCACGGCGCGCAACGAACGCTGCCGCTCGCTAGCCAACACAGTCTCGGCTGGATATTTGCCGGCCGCCCACAATCCAAGCCACCAAGTGGTCAGTGCCCCCAGGGTATTGCCGACTGTGGCGACGGCCACCAGCGAGATTACCGGAATGTGCTGCTGGCTGACCAAGTAAGCCAACACCGCTTCGGAACCGCCAGGCGCGACCGTCGACGAAATAAATGCGCTGGCGAACAAGCCCAACAGGCCCCAGGATTCGAATTGCATTTCCGTGTCCCATAAAAAAGCCCCTGAAACCGAAAAGCTTCAGGGGCTTTTGCTCATGTGGCTTATTTGTCCGGCAGCGCGATAGCGTTTTTACCGGAAACCATTTTCACCAGTTTGCTGATCAGTTGCACAACCAAGCCAACCAGATGCGCCGATTGCTCCAGAATCGTCGCGACGATTTCCCCGGCACTCATGCCGGCAAAGCGCTTTGCCAACCAAGGTGCGGCAATCAAGCCGATGGCCAGGCCGATCACGGTAACGCCGGAAACGATTGAATCGTCAGACTGAACCGGAGCCGAAACGGCTTTGGCCGCCGCCGGTTGCGCCGCAACCGGCGCTGGAGTGACCGGAGCGTCGACCTTTGGATCGTAAGGCTTACCGCTGTAATCGTCTGGAAAAATGCTTGCGGTGACACCCGGAATGCTCGGCAAATCTTCACCGCCTTTACCGACCTTTAACTGGCCTTTCATGCCTTTTTCCATGTGCTGAGCGATATCGCAGTGAACCAAATAGGTTTTATCGCCCGGCGGCAAGATCAGGGTGCCGGACACTTTACCCGGTCCGCTGACTTCCAGATGGAACATGCCTTTTGGGTATAAATACTTGGGCAGGCCATGCATCATCCATTGGTGGCGTATTTCGTCTTCGTTGATGAAATGCACGGTCAGTTTGGTGCAAGGCTCGAACTGGTATTCCTGCTGGTCGAACGCGAACATGGTGCCGGGAAATTTTTCCGAATACTTGTGTCCGGCCCGCACGGTGATTTCCTTGGTGGCGGCGATTTTTTCACAACCACCCGGCAGGGTGTCGGTGTTTTGACCCATCACCATCGCGCCGTCCATATCCATCAAATGCCCGTCGCCGTGGTTCATCATCTGATTATGATCCTGAACCTCCTTTGCAGACACAGTCGAGACCGACAGAGCGCAGACTAAAGAAGCTAGTGAAAGAAATTTGACCATGGCGCGAGTACCTGTGAGGCGTTGGTGAATCAAGAATCTACCGCAAACCGCGGGTTTTACTAGTGGACTACTGCATCCGCCCTCTACCGGCTTGGCCGACAAAGGGCGGGTCAATATTTAAAATTCTTTGGCTTTACCGAGCATGCCGTCAACTTTGCGTTTGAAACCGGCATTGGACAGATAAAAGATGTAAAGACCGGCAAACAGAACCAATGCATACAGGCCATAGCTGCCTTTGCTGGTCGGTTGGCCGCCACCCGCTTTGAAGCTCATGTGGGCATCCAAACGTTCGCCGCTATCTTGCAACAGAGTGATGTGGATCAGGTATTTGCCGACTTCGGGCACGCCCTCAGGCAGATTCAATACCACGGTACCTGATTTGTGTTTTTCAGCAGCCTGGAAAAATACGCGTTTGCCTTCCGGCTCTTTGGTGACTTCGAATTCGACGGCCATACCGCGGTAACGTTGATCTTGGTAATCGAAGACCAATTGGGTCAGCGAACCGGTGTCGGGAATATTGCCGCAAAATTCTTCGGCCGGATAAGCTTTGGGCTGATAAGCCGTATAGTGGATCCAGTGGTCTTTTTCCAGTTCGAACTTACATTGATCGGTATCGGTACCGGCCGCACCGCCGTGCGCCCAAACCGACGCAGAAAAAACCAGGCCCAGCAAGCCCAGGAAACCGTTTTTTATCATGCGAGAGCTTTTCATAAATCCCCTTCCTGTATTAGTAAATGCTTTAATTTTTATTATCTTTCATGTGGTTATGCATGAAACCTGTTTTCGTCGCCGGCGAATCTAAATGCCTGATTTGGATCGAAACAATGGCTAACTCTAGCACATCGCCCTAGGCAAAGAAAGGTTGGCGTTCCATACTTGGCGGGCACTATTCGTTGCTTAATTTTTTTTGTCAGCAGTCAAAGACAATCCTTATAATGGGGTTATCATCCGTTCCTCGAAAAGCCTCCGCCCGATCTTTTCCACCGAATTAACCTCTCTGGTCAATTAACAACCAAATCATATGTCCAAATTAGTAGACTCTGCCGAATGGAACGCCGTCAAGCAACACCACCGCGAGATTGCCGGCAAATTTTGCATGAAGGATGCCTTCGACAAAGATCCCAAGCGATTCGACAAGTTTTCGATAACCTTCAACGATCTGTTATTCGACTACTCAAAAAATCTGATCACCGATCGGACTCTGCCGCTGTTGATCGAATTGGCCAACCGGGCCCAGCTCTCGGAAAAGACCGAAGCCATGTTTTCCGGTTCCATCATTAATACCACGGAAAAACGCGCCGTGTTGCATACCGCATTACGCAACCGCAGCAACAAGCCGATTTATTTCCGCGGCCAGGACGTCATGCCGGAAATCAACCAGGTGCTGGCCAGAATGCGGGTGTTTACCGAACAAGTCCGTTCCGGCGCCTGGACCGGTTACACCGGCAAAACCATCACCGACATCGTCAACATCGGCATCGGCGGCTCCGACCTCGGCCCGAAAATGGTCGATACTGCCTTGGCTCCTTACGGCAAAGAGGGTTTGAAGGCCCATTTCGTATCCAATGTCGACCAGACCGACATCGTCGAAACCCTAAAACCGCTGAATCCGGAAACCACGCTGTTTTTGATTTCCTCGAAAACCTTCACCACCCAGGAGACCATGACCAACGCCCGCTCGGCCCGCGACTGGTTCCTGAGAGCGGCGCAAGAGCAGGGACACATGTCCAAACACTTTGTCGCGATTTCGACCAACGAGGCCAAAGTCAAGGAATTCGGCATCGACCTGGAAAACATGTACGAGTTCTGGGACTGGGTCGGTGGCCGTTACTCGTTATGGTCGGTGATCGGCATGTCGATCGCGCTGTACATCGGCATGGATAATTTCGAAGAACTGCTGATGGGCGCACATCTGGCCGACGAACACTTCCGTAGCGCGCCATTCGAGCAAAACATCCCGGTGATCATGGGCCTGCTCGGCATCTGGTACAACAACTTCTTCGAAGCCGAAACCTACGCGATTCTGCCGTATGCGCAATCCTTGAAATACTTCGCCGACTATTTCCAGCAAGGCGACATGGAAAGCAACGGCAAAAGCGCGACGATCAACGGCGAAAAGGTGGATTACAACACCGGACCGATCATCTGGGGCCAACCCGGCACCAACGGCCAGCACGCCTTTTTCCAGTTGATCCACCAAGGTACCAAACTGATCCCCGGCGATTTTCTGGCGGCGGCGCAAAGCCATTACGACCTGCCCGACCACCACGATATCTTGATCTCCAACTTTCTGGCCCAGGCCGAAGCCTTGATGCGCGGCAAAACCGAAGCCGAAGTGCGCCACGATTTAAGCCACGAGCCCAACCTGGACGACGCCTTGATCGCTTCGAAGATATTCGAAGGCAACAAGCCGTCCAACGCCTTCCTGTTCAAAAAACTGACGCCGCGCACGCTGGGCATGCTAATCGCGTTTTACGAACATAAAATCTTCGTCCAGGGCGTGATCTGGAACATCAATTCCTTCGACCAGATGGGTGTGGAATTGGGCAAAGTGCTAGCCAAGGCCATTTTGCCGCAATTGAAAAACGACGAAACGGTGACCGACCACGACAGCTCCACCAACGGCCTGATCAACGCTTACAAACGGTTGCGCACTTCTCAAGGGACTTGACCTCAGAACTCGGCGCGAGCCGTTAACATAAAGGTTCGCGGAGTGCCAGGCTGGATCTGATTGTTGTTGTTGGCTGACTCGTAATACACACTGTCACCCAGGTTATTCACATTCAAGCCCAGCCTCCATCGCTTGTACCGATAGGCCAGCATGGCGTCGAATCGCACATACGAGGGTAATTGCACGACATTGTCCTCCAAGGCATAGCGGTCTCCCACATAGAAGACACCACCGCCCAAGGTGAAGGCGTCGCTGAGGGCATAGGTGCTCCAAAGGCTGGCAGCATGCTCCGGAATATTGCCTGGGCGGTTGCCGACCGCAAAATTATTGGACTTTGTGATCCGCGCATCGGTGAAAGCATAACTGCCGAAAACCTTCCATCCCGTAAGCAGAGTACCCGATAGATCGAGCTCCACACCGCGGTTGTTCTGTTCGCCGGTCTGCACGGTGCGCAGACCCGCCGGGTCGTTGGGGTCTTTGGTGACTACGTTGCGCTGGGTAATATCAAACAGCGCGAGCGTTGAAACCAGTCGGCCGCTTAGCCACTCGCTTTTGACGCCAATTTCATATTGCAAAGATTCCAGCGGCTTGATCGCGGCCAAATCCGAACCGTTAAAAAAAAAGTCGTTGCCGACCGGCTGAAACGAACGACTGATATTGCCGTACAAAGCATGTTCGGCATTGGGTTGGTAGACCAGACCGCCGCGGGGACTCCATGCCGAGTCGGTTCGACTCTGGCTGAGCCGGGTGAGATGGTTATCCTGTTGTTGCTCGAAATTGTCGAAACGCACCCCGGTCAACGCCTTCCAGTGATCGCCCAACTCCAACAAATCCTGCGCATATGCCCCTACGGTACGGGCGGAAAAATCGTTGTCGATGAACGCGGGTAAACTTGCCAAATTAGGTTCGGCGAGCACGTGTTGCGGATCTTGCAGACTCACGGGGCTGGTAGTGACACCTGCTGCCAACAGGTTGCGCGTCTGATAGCCGAACTCTACCCCGCCCAGAAGAGTGTGTCGCAATAACCCGGTGTCCAATTTATAGACAGCCTCGCTCTGATTCAAATAGTTGATCTGATCCTGGGGGAAATAAGTGATTTGGCGACGCACCTGGGTATTGTTATTGATTAGACCCAGCGAGCGAGTATTCGCCGCAACCAGGTCCACGGCCGAAAACTGAAAGTTGTTGCGCAACGTCAGTTTTTCACTGACTGCATGCTCCACATTAAGCCTTACACTGCCGGCATCGGTATTGGCGAAGTCAGAACTTTCGCCGTAAAAATGATGGATCGACACCCTCGCCGGGCGACCATTAACCGAGGGAATGCCACGGTCCGGGGTGCGATTTTGGTGCAGGAACTCGGTTTGCAGCAAGATGCGGGTATCGGCTCCCGGAGACCAACTGAAGGAAGGTGACAATACGAAACGCTCTGAATCGACGATATCTCGAAAACTGTCGCCCGCCTCGTAAGCACCCGTGACGCGAAAAGCCGCCTGCGAGTTCAAGGCGTCGCCAAAATCGAGATCGACCCGGCGCTGATCGAAGCTCCCGCCACTAACGGCGATTTCACGTACAGATCGGGCCACCGGTTTTTTGGTGACGCGATTGATCACGCCACCAGCAGAACCGCGCCCATAAAGCACCGCGGCCGGCCCCTTGACTACTTCGATGCGCTCGACGTTGCCCAGATCGCGAAAGTAGGGGCTATCGTCACGCATGCCATCCACCAGCATATCTCGGGAAGCGTCGAAACCGCGAATATAAAACTGGTCGCGCCGTCCTTCGCCTTGGGCCGGCATGACACCGCTGACGTTGCGCAGCACGTCTTTCATTTCCAGCGCCCCCTGCTCCCTGATCAATTCTTTGCTGACGACCTGCACCGCTTGCGGCACGTCGCGTAACGGCACGTCCAGCTTGGTTGCACTGCCGCCGCTGCCTCTCACCGAATCGGAACCGGGTGTAGCCTTGACCACGACTGGCGCAAGTTCGTTGTCGTCGGCATGGATAACGGTGGAGAAAACGACCGAAAGACTTAAAGCCAGACTATGGGGACGAAAATATTGGGATGGCATGAGTATTGTTCCTAAGCAATGACATTAAAAAATCGTTTGCTCCGCCGGCAGGTAGATATGCCGGGGATGCGGGTGGCGTAGAAAATCGTGATGCGAGATATGCCAGGCGTAGGCACCGGCATACGGGAACAGCAACAGATCGCCAACCCGCAATCGCTCGACCGGCGTATCGCTGGCGAGCACGTCTTTCGGCGTACAGAGTTGGCCAACCACAGTGACGGGGCGCCCCCGTACCGCAGGGCGGCGATAGATGCGCGGCCAATCCTCCACCGCCAATATCCGGAACGGATGGCTGTGCCCTTGCGCCGCAGGCGTGCGAAAGTGATGCGTGCCGCCGCGGACGACAGCAAAAGTGCGTTCTCCGGCATCCTTGATATCCACAACTTCGGTCGCGTAATAGCCGCAGAACGCGCTGACGAAACGCCCCAGTTCGAATCGCAGACGCGGCAGGCACCGGCTGTCGCCGGCGCGCCATTCCGGCAACGGCAGATCGGCCAATCCCCGGCTGAATCGCGGCCAATCGAATTGCTGGTGCGGTTCGCGGTAATTAACGCCGATGCCGCCGCCGACATTGATGTGTTCAATGTGCAGATCGTATTGTTCGCACCATTGCCGGGTCTGGCGCAGATAGGCCGCAAGCAGTTGCAAATGCTTGTCCGCATCGAGCTGATGCGACAGTAAATGAAAGTGAAAGCCGCACAAAATCAGCGCCGGTTCCTGCTGCAGCCGCTCCAGACAGGCGGGTATGTGTTCGGTTGCTATACCGAACTGGGTCGGCTTGCCGCCCATCACCAGCGTCGTTGTCGCAAGCTCCGCCAGTGCCGGATTGACCCGCAACAGTAGCGATACCGATTGGCCGCTGGCGCGGGCCAATGCTGCCAGCCGCTCCAGTTCATGCAGGCTCTCCACATGCACGGTAGCGCCATGTTTTATTGCCAGCTCCAACTCCGAATCCAGCTTGCCAGGGCCGCTGAAGATCAGCGGCAGCTGCCCAAAATGCCGCCGTATCCAGGCAATTTCGCCGCCGGACGAGGCTTCGAAGCCATCCAGCAACGGCGCCAGCGTGGTCAGCAGCGGCAGTTCCGAATTGGCTTTGATCGCGTAAAATAAATCACAGTGTTTCGGCAAGTCTGCGCGTAAGCGCGCCGCATGCTGGGCCAAGGCATTCAGGTCGTACAGATAGGCGCATAAAGGGGAATCCGCTGCGGCATGGGCATCGCGCGCCGCTGCAATCGCCCGTTCCCAATCCAGCTTCATACCGCCCCCTCATGCGTATAGCCGAATGGATTGGCAAAGGGCACGTAGTCCGCCGCCCGGTCCGCTTGCTTGAGGAAGCGGTTACGCAAATTGCCCTTGCTTGGCAAAGGCTCTCCGGCTAGCACGGCGGCAATGCGCTGAGCCGAGTCGCTGCTGCCGTATTGGGCTTGATAAAGCTGCAAATGCCGGCGCACCGTCTGCCACAGACGCTGTTGCAATGCCGGCTTGCCGGCGCCGAGTTGATGGATGGCCTCGCAGAAATTATTGACGAACAAACAATACGCCACCCGCTGCCAGCCGGATTCGCCCGGGTACCACAACGCCTCCCGCGAGCGCTGGCTGATCGCAGGCAAGCTGTCGGCCGGATAACGCTCGGCTACCAGTTTGACGCCTTCGAAGTCGCGCAGAAAAATTTGCGCCGGCCAATCGTTGACCAGGCCGATGACGACATTTTGCAGATGCGGTTCGAAAACGAGGCCGTGTGCGAAATAGCAATACAGCACCGGGTAGACTAATTGCCGCACGTAGCGCGAAAACCATTCTTCCGCCACCGCTTCCGGCGTCAGGCGCTCGCGTTCGGCAACCCGCTGCAATAGAGCTGCCAGACGCGCCTCACCCAACACATGATTGCCGAATAAAGCGCCGCTCAGTTGCGGTACTGCGCCAGGCAGCAGATTGTCGGCGCCGAAGCCTCGGCGCAGAATTAGGCCGAAACCCTCGGTTACTTCCCGGTTGAGTTGCGGGTTGCCGTCCTGCAGATCGACCGACAGAAAGGCAGGCTCGTCCAAGATTGCCGTACCCGGAAACAGTTCGCGCAATTCGGGTGCCAAGCGGTTGACGATGCGATTGATCTGCAACGCGCCTTCCAACTCATAAACGGCGTTCTTGCGCACGCAGTTGGTCAGGCGCACGTTCAGCGAGAACTTGTAGAAATACGGATTGCCGGGCTGATACAGCGTCCGTACCGACGACGTCGGGTAATAGAAGTCGCCCGCCTCCCCCAGGTCGCGGACTCGTCCATCGCGCATCGCCGCCGCGATCAACGGCTTTTCCAGCAACCAGCGCGCTTGCCAGGGATGTGCCGGTATCAAGAGATAACCGTCATCCGCTGCCAATCCATGCGGTGCGTGGGCGGCGACGATGTCGCTGCATTGCCGGTCCAACGTCGACTGTTGATGCACGGCATCCCGATGCACGGCGAAATAGTGCAGCAGAAAGCCGCCGCGCAATTCCGGCGAGTAGCGGCGTAGGTCTTCGGCCGAAAAACCTTGACGGCTTTTCGGTGCCGGGTGGAACGGATGCCCGTAGGTAAGCGACTGCTCCGAGTCCAGATAGGCCTGCATCGGATCGACCGGGACGGCGTTCGTCCAAGGGGCTTCAAGTATGGTCGTCGTGACCTGAACGCTGTCTTCGATCTGCGCCAGCAGTTCTTCGTTAAACGGCTGGTCGTTCTGCACGGCCAAATCGCGAATTATCAGGCCGGCCAGCGTCCGCCAATCCAACCTCGTCCACGCTTGCTCGCCCGTTTTGGCATAGACCTGAGATAAATAGCGGTAATTGCCGGTAGGCGAATCATGTTGCACCGTAACCACCAGGCGGCTGTCGAGACGTGGTAGCAGAATATGCAAGGCCGGGCCGTTGGCCAGTGCGCAACGCAAAGACAATGGCCAATCCTGCTGGCCGAAACACGAGCCGACGCTGGCATGGCCTTCCGGAATCGCCACTTCCCGGCAATAACAGTTGAGCAGCGTTTCCAGGCTGCGTTGACTGGCGGCGCAATAAGCTGCCGAGACGTTAGGACTGCGGTGTAATGCTAGGCTTGGCATTGAATTCTCCAATAAAGGTTGCTGGCTGGCCGCAGTCAATCTGTCCTGCTCGCTGGCTGTTTGAAAGTACCCCGACTGTGCCGGGACATGAGTAATAGCGCGTGCATGTTCGCCAACACCAGCGTGGCGGCGCCGATCAGAAAAGGCGCATGCAGTCCCCAACGGTCGGCGGCGACACCCGCCGCCAGTCCGGCGGCAACGGCACCCCATTTGGTACTGCTTTCGAGGGAACCGAAGCGCCGGCCGGCGTTGCCGGCATCGGTGATCGCGGCAATCAGGCCGTGCAGCGCGATATAGCCGGCGGTCATTGCGACTCCCATCGCAAGTCGCCAACCCGCCACCGCAATCACCTCATGGCTCCATGCCTGGCCCAACAAGGTGGCAATCAGCACCGCTTGACTGGCAAACAGCGTGGCGAGCAGCCGTTGCCGCCCCAAATGGCGTGACATTGGCATGGCGCACACCAGATAAACCAGGTGCGGCAAGCCGAACAGAAATCCCGGTGCAAAGCTTGGCAGCCCGGCCAAGCTCCGCTCCGCGTAAGGAACGAAGTAGGGGAACGTGATGACCGTGGCAAAGATGAAGGTAAACTGGAGACCGTATAGCCCGCCTGGGTCGACGCGTTCGCCGGAAGTCGGCGCGGCGTCTGCCGGTGCATCGGTTGAAGCTGGTGTCACGCAGCGACCATTGGCCGGCAGGCAGCAAACCAGCAGCGCCGAGATCAATGGAAAAATGGCCAGATAACGGTACCAAACCAGCGGCTCCGCGTCCGACGCGAGTAGGCCCATAGACGCCGGACCGAGAAACAAGGCGGCTCGCGCCGATCCTTGCATCAGGGTCAGCAACCGCGTCAACCTATGCCCGGAAACGATGCTTGCCAAATAAGCGTTGGAGGCGGCGAAGGTACCGCCAAGCAAGCCCTGCAATGCCAGCGCCAAGCCGAATTGCCAAACGGTACCGGCCAAACTGGTGAGCCAGAAACTCGCCGCCAGCCCCAGGTGGGCGCGCAGCAACAGCCGGCGTTTGCCGAACCGGTCTGCCAACGCTCCCCACCACGGATTGGCGAATGCCGCCAGCAAGGTCGGGATGACGAAAAACCAACCCGCCAGGTAAACGGCGTCGCTACCCAGCGCTTCGCGCAGAATGCGATCGTAGAACGGCGGCATACCCAAGGCTGCAACGGCGGCAGCGAAATGGCCCGCCAGCGTCGCGGCAACAATGCGGCGGCTGTTCATAACATCTCTTTGCCGACCTGACGCCGGTGACGATGCAAGGGATTCGGCACCGCTTGCAAGCGCAGCTCGGTTTCCGCAAACAGCCGCCGCTTGGCGAGTTGCTCAACCTGGACGGTCGGCGCGAACAGATCGAAACAGGCAAAGCGCGAGGCAAGTTCGGGATGGCATGCCTGATAATCGAAGAGGCATGCGGCAACCCGCCCCCAGAAATCGGCCTCGCTCAAATCATAATGTTGACGTAGGAACAGCGATAACTCGCCGAAATTGATGAAAAACACCGCATCGTGAAAATAATCGCGCACCTGTTCCGGTGCGACGGCTTCCATGCCGGCGCCGACATTGGCCTGTCTACGAAACGGCGGCGTCGGCGCGAATGGCGGACAACGTTCGGGCAGCTCCAGATACTGCCGCATAAAACGCAAACCGCCGGGCAAATCCTTCAATGCAATCCGGCAGGGCTGGCCGTCGCGATGGATTAGTACGATGTTTTGCGCATGTGCTTCCATGCCGATACCGTGGGCATACAGCAGATGCACGAGAGGCGGCAGGCTTGCTTTCAGCAGAGCATCGAGCCAGCACCCGAGACCTTGGCGTTCGACCCACGGTGCGATGAACGGACGCCCGTCCGCTTCGCATTGGCAGAGTCCGGAAAAAGGCGCGGCCGACTCGCCGATTTGCAGGTGTCTATCGACGCTTTCCCGCCAGATCGCACCCAGCATGCCGTACTGTTGAACTTGCAGCAGCGGCGGCAGATTCCGATCGCGGTAAGTGACGCCAGCCACTTCGCGCAAGAAAACCAAGCCGTAACGGATTAGTGTGGCATCGCGCTCGCGGATATCGCACAGCCAGTCCGACACCCGCGCTGCGTTCTCTACGTTGTGGCATGACAGTATGCGGTCTGCGGATGTGTTGACGATACCGACCGGCAGCTTGATATTCGCCGCCCACGGCCGGTCGGCATTGGCAAGCGAGCGGATCGATTGCAAAGGCCGGTAGCGTTCTTTCCCCATCCCCAGCAACACCAGGTCCTGACACTGCAACATCGGAAACAGTTCGCTTGCAATCTTTTCCCGCCATTGCCAGGGATGAACCGGCAGCAACAGGTAATCGTGCGGCGCCAGCCCGAGGCTGCGCAATTTGGAAGTGAACTGCGCATACTGCGCCGCGCCCAACTCCTCCCGCAGTAAGTCATCGATATCCATATCGCGGCAAACGGCCAGGCTGGCATGCCTGCGCCTCAAGGCCAGCCAAAGCAAACGAACCTCCGGTTCGAACTCCGGCCCATAGGCAAAGTTGTCAAGCGGGTCGAAGCCCACCCGCGACTTGTAGCAGGGGTGGTAAGGATGGCCGTCTTGCATTTGGCCTTCCAACGCCGTCAAATCGCGGTCGTGCCCGTGGGAGCGCCGCGTATAACGCGACAGGGTATCCTTCAATAACGTTTGCTGAAGTTCATGCAGAAACCGCACCAGCAAGACTTCGTCGATATCGATATTGGCTGCGATCTCGAACAGAAACTCCTGTATCGAAGTAACCGGTCTATCGGTATCCGGGCCGATGCGCAGAATGGGCGCGTCGTCCAGCCGAATGCGGCCGAAGCTTTCGCTGATACGGCCATGGCAGCGATAGCCTATCAAACGTCCCTGCTGGGTCCGAGCCGGAATCTGAAAGCATGCCATGCCTTGGCCTTCCGGTATAACTTCCGGAATCAGCACCTGCTCGAACAGCAAAGCTTCGATCAATTGGCGTAGTACCCGGCTCTGGGCGACCGGATAGTGAGGCGAAGTCAGCGCCTCGGCAAAAACCTCCCAAGCGGCCGCCCCACTCATGCCGATTGCCCGACGACTGATGCGCCTGGTAGCGTGAGGAGCGACAGGAATTTCTCTGTCTGCGGAAAAGCGGCGCGCGTATCCACGTAGTTTTTTCCTTTAAAAAGCCAACGTTACTGGCTCGCTCTGACGCGAGGCCGGGAAAACGCTGCAAAGGACACGTCGAACGGCGACGGCAGGCCGTCATCCGCAAAGGATCGGCAAGACCGAGACGAAGCTGAAAAAACACATCTTGCACCGGCCGATGCCGGGGAGCGACGGATTACGTCCCCTTGCAACATCATTGGCTGGCGGCTTTCCGGCGATTAGGAAAGCAGGCTGGCTAGAATCGATATAAACGATCAATGTGAACAGGCAGAAAACAATGGTTTTACGCCTAAAACAAAGACGCTGACACCATACCACAAATGATAATCATTCTCAAAAAACATTTTAATTTCCGTTTGTGCCTCCAATATTCGTCCACTAACAAAAACACCCTCCATAGGGAGGATGTTTGACTACACAGAATATGTTTCAATAATGAATCCGTCCGCCAGCTGGCGCTCCAGCCCTGCCAAAGGCTCAGGTATGAAACAAAGCCACGCTTTAGCTTATTTGCGCCAAATCTGTTGCTCAGGCTTGAGCCGTGAGCTCGCGATCGGTGAATTTCTCAAAACCTTGCCGCTGGTAGTGCCGTCGAACAGCAATACCTTTTCGGTCGGCGACAGCCAATTGAGACCGGTCTACCACATAGCCGGATTCGAATTGGCCGACATGGCGGCCACGGCTCCGGAAATTATCGCCGCCTACCATACGCCCGAGCGCCAACGACGCGCCAACGTCTGGTTCGCCTCTCATCCCTGCATCGGCGATCCCAGGGTGATGGAACAAGGATTTTATGCGACCGATCTTTACCACCTGATCTACCGCAGATTCGATATGCATCATGTGCTGTGGCTGCCGCTCCCGTTGGACGGCGGCGCAGCCGGAGTACTTGGGCTTTACCGGCCGCAGCATCAGAAACCGTTCGACGGCCGCGACCAGACCCGGGTGCTGAGTTTATTGCCCTATCTGGCCCATGCCTTCCGTGCCGGTAACGACAGCAATTTCCAGCTCGGCCCGCCTTGCGGCTCCGGAATGTTGGTGATGGACACTCAAGGCAAGACCGTATTCCAAAGCCCGGAGGCGACGCGGCTCTTGGAGCTCGCCCGCTACCCCAGGTTACTGCGCGATATGCGCGGGCAGGACCGCCTGCTGGCCAAACTCGCCGAACTATGCCGCAATCTGCTCGGCATCTACCGCGGCGAAGATGCGCCGCCACCGTCATTCAGCCACCATGCCGCCACCGGCCAATATCTGTTCAAAGCCTATTGGCTGAACGGTTGCGGCGACCAGCCGGAGCGCCTGATCGGCGTGACGGTAGAGTATCGCCAGCCTTTGACGCTGAAACTGCTCAGAGCTCTCCGCGACCAACCGCTGTCGCCTGCCCAGCGCGAAGTAGCGCTACTATTGGCCCAGGGCGAACCGTTCGAAAAGATTGGCCAACGCCTGCATATCAAAATGACCACCGTCAGGGACCACATCGGCAAAATCTACACCAAACTCAATATTCACCAGCGGGAAGAATTGCTGCCTAAGCTGCTGGCGGCCTCCGCAAGCTCTAGCGAACAACTCTACCCGGCCGAAACGGAGCGGTTTCGATGAAAAAAAATCACGCAATGGCTTATCTGCGCCAACTTTGCTGTTCCGGACTGAGCAAGGAATTGGTGATCAACGAATTTCTGCGCACCTTGCCCATCCTGATACCTTCCACCAGCAACGTCTTTTCCGGCGTCGATGCGCAGCTCAGGCCGACTTACTGTATTGCCGATTTCGACATGAGCGAAATGGCCGGTACGATGGTCGAGGTGGTATCGGCGTTTTATACGCCGGAACGCTTAAGCCGGGCCGCGGCATGGCTGAAACGCCATCCGGCCATCACCAACCCCTTGCTGCTGGACGACCGCTTTTACCAAAGCGATATCTACAACGTCGTCTACCGCCGCTTCGACATGCACCATGTACTGTGGCTGCCTACCATCGACAACGGCAAACCGAATGGCGTGCTGCGCCTGTACCGGCCGAGAACCCAAAAACCCTTCGGCCGCGAGGATCAAGCACTGGCCGGCCAATTGCTCCCCTATCTGGCCCACGCGATAAAAGCGGCCAACGACGCCCAGTTCCGCTACGAACGCGAGGCGACTTGCGGAGTGATCGTCATGGACCCGCAAGGCAAAATCTTATTTCAAAGCCCGGAGGCGAGAAAGTTACTACACGCCGCATCTACCCCGGCGCTCGACGCCAATCACGATCGGGGAAAAGCCTTGTTAATGACGGAACTGGCCCGCCTCTGCGCGAAATTACAAGCGGTTTCCCGCGGCCACAGCGCCGCCCCGCCCTGTTACCGCCACACCGGTGCGGCCGGCGAATTTCTGTTCCGGGCCTACTGGCTGGAAAGCCAAAGCGGCGCAAGCGGCAGCCTGATCGGCATCAGCGCCGAACACCGCGAGCCGCTGAAGCTGAAACTGCTGCGCTCGCTACAGCATTCGGCGTTGTCGCCGACGCAAAAGGAAGTGGCAATGCTATTGACGCAAGGCATTTCGTTCGAGCAAATCGGCCAATCGCTGCACATCAAACCGGCTACGGTTAAGGACCATGTCGGAAAAATCTACGGCAAACTCGACGTCCGCCAGCGCGACGAGGTATTGCCGAAGTTGCTGGCACTGAGGGCTTAGGCCGCACCCTCACGGAATATTGGCGACGCGAGCGGTATCGGGCTAATCTAAGCCGCAACCCTCGACTGAATGTCTCGCCGACGGCGGCCACCCGTTACCTTTCAGGACTTGTCCCAACCATGCAAATATTAATCGTCGACGACCACACCTTGTTTCGGGAAGCGCTGTTGCATGTGTTAAAGCAACTGGACAACAACGTGCTGGTCCACGAAGCGGCCAATACCGGCGAAGCCTCGAATCTGCTCAGCCACCGCCGCAATTTGGATTTGGTGTTGCTCGACATCGATCTGCCGGGACAAGACGGCCTCAGCGCCCTACCGGGCATGCGGGAGCAGGCGCCGACCGTGCCTATCGTGGTTTTGTCCGGCTCGGAAAGCTCGCAGCACGTCAACGCCGCCCTGGAATCCGGTGCGGTCGGCTACATTCCGAAATCTTGCAGCGGGCACGAGATGTTGACTGCCTTGCGCATCGTGTTGCAGGGCGATATTTACGTTCCGCCGCGCCTGCTCGGCAAGCTCGACGTTGCGCCAACGCTGAAAGTCGAGACCGATGCCGGCCAACACCCGTTGACCGCACGCCAGATCGAGGTACTGGAACTGATGGCGCAAGGCCTGCCCAATAAATCGATCGCCCGCCGCTTGAATCTGGCCGAAGGCACCGTGAAACTGCATGTCGCAGCGATCTTACGCGCGCTGGATGCCGGCAATCGCACCCAAGCCGTCACCGCGGCGGCTCGGCTCGGCCTGTTGCCGCTGGCCACAGGACTCTGATTCCGCCGAGCTCAGTCCCTACCGGGTTTGCTGAGCATATACTGCAAGGTACTGCGCAGCTTGGCCGGTTGCACCGGTTTGTGCAGTAACGGAAAACCGCTGGCATCGGCTTCGCGCAAACGTTCCGGCCCGGTATCGCCGGTGACGATCAGTATCGGCAGCGGATATGCCAACCGGCGGCGCAGTTCCCGCGCCACCTCGATCCCCGACAAATCGCCCGGCAAGCGGTAATCGACGATCGCCAATTCGGGCCGCAATTGATGATCGTCGATCTCGGCCAAAGCCTGGTACAGGTCGGCCGCGGCAAACACGCGGCAGCCCCAACGGCTCAGCAGGCCGCGCATGCCGTCCCGCACCGCGACATCGTCGTCGATCACCAACAACCGTCTATCCTCCAGCAAATGTAACGGCGACACTGCATTTTGCGGCTCGGGACCGGGCAAGGTGATCGCGGCTTCCGCCACCAACGGCAAGGTCAAACAGAAACAAGAGCCGTGGCCCAAGCGGGATTTGACTCGAATCTTATGGTTCAGCAGTTTCGCCAGACGCTTGACGATAGCCAAGCCCAACCCCAACCCTTGCCGGCGGTCGCGGGCCGGATTATGCAGTTGATGAAATTCGACGAAGATCTCGTCGAGCTGATTGTCCGGAATACCGGGGCCGGTATCGATGACCTGGATTTCGGCACTGCCGCAACGCCGGCGGGCAGCGACCAATACCCGGCCATGCCCGGTATGGCGTAACGCGTTCCCGATCAGATTGCGTAACATCCGCTCCAGCATGGCCGGGTCGGTGTTGACCAGCAATGGGGCGTGGCGAATCTTGAGCTGGTTGCGGTTTTCCGCGGCGATCGGCTGAAATTCGCTTTGCAGGCGTTGGAATAAGTCATCCAGCGCGAACGGCTCGATCGCCGGCTTGACCACGCCGGCATCCAATTTCGATACGTCCAGTAAAGCATTCAGCATCGAATTGATCGCGGCGATCGAATCGTCAATCTGGGCCAGCAAACCCTGGGTTTCCGGCGCCGCCACCCGGTCGGACAATTCGGCGAAGAACAGGCCCAGTGCGTGTATCGGCTGACGCAAATCGTGGCTGGCCGAAGCCAGAAACCGGGTTTTGGCAGCATTGGCCTGTTCGGCCTCGCGCTTGGCTTTTTCCAAAGCTTGTTCGCGTTTGATTAAATCGCTGATGTCGGTGTAAGTGACAACTCGGCCGCCGTGCGCCAACCCGGATTGGCGGATTTCGTAGACCTTGCCGTCAGGACCGCGATAATTGCTCGAGCCTTCCGCGCTGATCGCAATCGGCGGGTTGGCGGCCGCCAATAACTCTGAAAGCCTGGCATGGCTGTCCACAGTGCCAGCTCCGTCGCCCAGCAAGGCGGTAAATTGGCGGTTCCACATGCGCAGCAGATCGTCCGTATCCGACATCGTGATGCCCTGCCCCATATTTTCCAGCGCCGTTTCCAGCAACAGGGATTTTTCCTCGGACTCGCGGCGTAAGGCGGCATTTTCGAAATTCAGGCGGAGGGCATGGTTCAGCATCCCGGCCAGCCTTAGCGAGCTGGGAATGCTGATAATCGGCAGCACCGAAAAAATGATGGCCGGTACGATGTAGTTGCCGCCGCCTTCGCTTAACAGGAAATAGTCGATCGCAATCGTCGCCGGAATGTTGACGACCAACACTGCCGGAAAATAGGTAAACCAGGTCAACATGACCCCGACAACCTGGGTGATCGTCGGCACGGTAATCACCAGCACGTTGACCGGATCGTTGGCGTCCAAAAAAAACACCTGGCACATGACCCACCAAAAACCGTTGAGCGCGGCACCCAGCATAATCAGGCGTTTGAATTTCGGCACGTTGTCGACCAACGCCGTTTTATGCACGTGGTAATAGTGCAGGACAACCCAGCGAAACAGGTTGATACCCGTCAAAACCAAAGCCCAAAGCAACAGCAGGCCATGGGCGGCGGTCTGCCACAAGCCGACCACAATCAAGATCGTAAACGGCAGCATCACAAAAAACACATATTTGCCCTGCCGGGTCGTCACCCATAGCCGTTCCACTTCAATTTGCGCTTCGAGATTCCGGTCCGAGTTATTCATGGCTGATCCTGCTGAGCTTGATCGGGTGAGCATTTTCGCTGGCTGCAGGATAATGGCTGAGTGGCTGCCCTGCAATCGATACGACGGCCTATCTCTTTCGGACTAGCCTCTTAGCGCGCTCGGCCGGCTGCCGGCCGCAAACGGCGCGCAAGGCCCGAGATTGCAAGCCCGCCTATCGCTAAGATCGAGACAGACAAAGCCCTAACATAAAAGCCGATTACCCCGAAAGGCATAGGCTGTCAGCCATATTTTCTAGGGCTACCGAATACCAGCATACTTTTTCCCGAAACTGCAAGGCCGGCAAGCACCAGCGTTTGGCGACCGGCCCAAAACAATAACCAGTGGGGGAAATAAGCCATGAAACAATCTAACGCAATCGCCTATCTGCGCCGGCTGTGCTGTTCGGGTTTGAGTAAGGAGATTGTGATTGCCGAATTCTTGCGGGCATTGCCGGCTCTGATTCAATCGCACCACAATACGTTTTCCGGTACCGACGCCAGACTCTACCCGCAGTACCACATCGCCGGTTTCGATTTGGCCGGGATGCGCGACACCATTCCGGCCATCGTCGCCGAATTCCACACTCAGGAAAGGCAGCAACGGGCGATTGCCTGGTTTAAAGACCACCCGGCAATCGCCGACGCTCGCACCGTCGACCCCGAATTTTACCGTAGCGACATGTACAACTTGGTTTACCGGCCGTTCGATATGCACCACGTGTTATGGATGCCGGTAGCGCAAAACGGGCGGCCGGTCGGCGTGTTGGGTTTATACCGCAGCAAAAACCAGGCTCCGTTCGGCACCAAGGAACAAATGCTGCTCGGACACGTGCAGCAATACATCGTCCACGCCTTGGGTAATACCGCCCATGCCGAGCCGCAATACAGCGAGAACGGCCGTACCGGCATGATGATCATGAACAGCAACGGCGAACTGCTGAGCCAAAGCCGGGAAGCCGAACAGTTATTAAGTATGGCCAGATTACCCCGCCTGTTGGTCGACGGCCGCCGCGAAGACCGTTTGTTGAGCCGTCTCTCGCAACTTTGCGCCAATCTCACCGCCGTTTATCGCGGCCAAAACGTACCGCCGCCGCAGTTCTGCCACCTCAACCCTTACGGCCGATTTTGGTTCCGCGCTTACCGCCTGTTCGATTGCCAGGACCAAGGCTCCCAACTGATCGGCGTCACCATCGAACACCAGGAACCGGTGGCCTTGAAAATTCTGCGGGCGATGCAGGACTTGCCGCTGTCGCCGATGCAACAGGAAGTCGCGCAATGCGTTGCCGAAGGCTTGTCTTACGATCACATTGCCAAACGCCTGCACATCAAACTGACCACGGTCAAAGACCACATCGGCAAAATCTACACCAAACTGGATATCGGCCAACGCGAGGAGTTGTTGCCCAGGCTGCTGGCGCAGGCCGGCTAGCGGCTTAGCGCGAAGTGTCGGCGCCTGCCGGCGTTTGCGCCGACCGCGTCGTTACCGGTTCGGACTTGGGCTGTACCGCGGCCAGCACCTCGCGAATCGCCGAAATGATAGGCTCCGGTCGTTCCAGCGGCATGGCGTGGCCGCTGTCCACCCAAATTTGAATTGCGCCCGGATAGAGCCGGGCCAGCTCCATTCGTTTGCGATTGCTATCGACGGCCAGTGACGACGTATCGGCCAACGGTTGCGCCGCGCTCAGCACAATCACCGGCACGGCGCCAAATGCCGACGCCGCGAGTACTTCATCGCCGGTCCGATCGATTTCGGCAAACTCGCCTTCGGCCGCGGCCGACAACGATACTTCGAACAGCCAACGCCACCAAAACGGCCAATGTTCCACAGCCCCCTGGCCTTTCAGTTGCGCTGGATGGGTGGAATCCACCAGAATCAAAGCCGCAACTTCCTGCGGATAGTAACGGGCATACCATTGCAGGTACAAACCGCCCAACGAATGGCCAACCAGAACATAGGGCGGCGCCAGTTTCTGGCTAATCAGCAATTCGCGCAGCTCTTGCACCACATGGCGACCGTCGCGCGGCGATGCGACTGCATCGCTGTTGCCGATGCCGGCGCGGTTGTAAACCAAGGCCGTTGCCGACTCGGCGATTGGCGGATAGACCTCCTCCCACCAAGTGAAGTGTCCACCCAGCCCGGTTTCGAACACCACCGGCAAGGTATCGTGCCGGCTCAAAGCAAATTCCACTTGGCGGCCGGTGACATTGGTCGTCGCCACCTGGGGAAGGTTCCCGCCACAGCCGTTCAGCAGGCCGGCCAACAAGGGCAGCATGGCCGCGTTCGAAATCGCTAGTTTCATCGCCGGGGATGCAATCGATCAACCGAAGTTGCAGGGACGGCAGCGCCGCCGCGGCGATCTCGGTTCGATACCGCCTGCACGGCTAGCCCACATTGCAGAAATCGCGTCATTGGCCCAACAGCGGATTTCTGGCCGGCTCGCCTTTTTTGCTGCAGATCGCTTCCGAAACCATCCGCCCCAGCACCGAGATCGAGCCGCCGACGTAGCAATTGTATTGCAGACCGCTGTCGGTCTTCACCGAATAGCGGGTGGTGACGCCGTCGTCCACCCGGTTCTCGATTTTGAACTGGTTCTTTTCCAGTCCCAGGGCGTGGGCGGTGCGATCCACCAGCGCGTCTTGGGTCACGGCCCAGGCCGCGCAGCCGCCAAGCGTTAAAAACAAACCGGCATACAGCCAAATTTTTTGATTCGTCATTGGATTTCCTGGTTGAATTTTCTTAATTGAAGCGTGCTATTCAGTCTGTCAGGCGCCGTCTGCCGTTGCCCAACAGTCCGGCCAGACCGGCGCCGAACAGCCAGACCGCAGCGGGGAGCGGTACCGCCGCAACGTCGCCGTCGCGGACTGCCCAGGCATACATGCTTGAGGCGAGATTGTTTTTGTACCAAGTTTGTTGCATGCCTATCGTGGTCGGGAAAAACCAGGCTTCGTCGGTACGGCTAGGTACCTCGTTGCCGGACCAGTAATTATCCGATTGCAGATTTTTGACCAAGCCGACATCGGTTTGGCCGCCGGTGCGGCCGTCGCGGTAAATACCGAAATTCGGATTTTCGGTCCCGTCCGCGAAAACATACGAGGTCAACCCCAGGTTGACGAAGTACATATACCCCAGTTCCGAGTTCGGACTGGTAACATTCCAGGAGTAATCGGTAGAACCGTCGTTGGAAAAGTTCTCGTTGTAGGCAATCCCGTTGACCGGTTTGATGCTGGCCAGCCGCCAGTCGCCGAAGCCGCCGAACTCCAGTTGTTCCGCCCACGCCGTCGCTTCGTACCAATTCATCTTGCCGTCGGCGTCGTAGCCGCTGGTCTTGGCGTAATTGGCGTCCTGCAGCCAGGTCACGTTCAGGACGGTGTCGTACAGCATGCCGCCGCCGCGGTCGAGTAACGCCGCTTGCGCGTCAGTCAAGTTGATCGTGGCAGCCATCGCGACCGCCAATAAGGTGTGTTTACAATTCATAGGATTTTTCCTTGCAAGTGGATCGGTTCAATCGGACTGGCGCCGCTGCGACGGCGCCCGATCCGCCCGGCCATCAGGCCCAGGCCGGATAAAAACAGGACATAGCTTTCCGGGTTCGGTACTGCGGTGACATCGCCGTCGCGCACGGCCAGGACGTAAAATTGGCTACCTTTGCCGATGTAGTTTTGCATACCGGTCGCGGTGCTCAGATACCAGGCTTTGTTGCTGTCGCCGCTGTAACTGGTGCCCAGCCAATAACTGAAGGACTGAAGATTGCTGAACAGGCTTTCGTCGTCGGCCGTGGCCGGATCGTCGACCAGACCGTAGCCGGGCTGGGGCAAGCCGCGCGAATCAGAAAAGCCCTTGTTCCCAAAATCGCCGTAGAACAAATGGGCCAGTTCCGAGCTGGTTAAGGCGACGTTGAAACCGCAGTCGGTGCCGCTGTAGCCGTAGTCGCAGCCCGCCGCGCCCAAGTCTTGGAAAGTCGGCAAACGCCAGTCGTCGTAGGTGGTGCCGCGCACGCTATCCG
This sequence comes from Methylomonas sp. Uni0011, assembly GCF_056850255.1. Classification (NCBI taxonomy): domain Bacteria; kingdom Pseudomonadati; phylum Pseudomonadota; class Gammaproteobacteria; order Methylococcales; family Methylococcaceae; genus Methylomonas; species Methylomonas sp. Uni0011. The sequence goes on along the minus strand of NZ_JBVVNO010000009.1, from coordinate 68,353 downwards.
CGTAGCTCAGCCCATCCACCCAGGCCACGGCGTTTTGCCAACTCATCTTGCCGGGGGTATAGGCGCCGCTGGTATTGGCGTAGTTGGCGTCGGCCAGCCAGGTAACATCAAGGTCGCTGTCGTAGATCAGACCGCCGCCGCGGTCGAATAGCTGCGCCTGCACACTGCCGGCAGCCAGCGAGCCGAGCAAGGCCAGCCATGTGCGAAAAGCTTTAGGTTTCATCATTTTTCTCCAAACAGTAGTTCTCGAGCGGATTCGTCAACTCGGTAAACCGGTCAAGGATGCCAAGCCTGGCCGGCATTATCGAAAGGCAAATGGCGCTGGGGAACCCTACCGGAGTGGGGTATCGAAAACCGTAGCCGGCCTGTTAAGATGCAATTTAATTGTATGTTTTAACCAGGTTTGATTTGGAACGAATTGTCTGAAATTCGATTGGCATGGGCGGCCAAGTCACCTAACAACGCCAATGTCGAGATCCGGCGTGTTTGCTGAATACCACGTCTTCCGCTTATGCCACTTCACGCCGAACGGAGCCATACGACGCTTGCCGGCCAGCGCCCATCGCGGCGGCCGATTGCCAGCGGCAGATCGAAAGGTTTGTCAGGTAACGGCGGCTTCCGTTCCGGTTGCCGCCGTTACCCGGCACCGCAACCTATTTGGAAGACTGGGGATTGGCCGCTGACATCAGCATGGAGCATGCACATCAGCCTCCAAAAGCGGGGCGACGGAACGCAGGCGCCACTCAAACTCATTGCAACGGCAGGCGACCGAAGGAGGTAGCAGATACCCAGATATCCAACAACTCAAAGATTTCTAAATACCCTCTACCTTTTTGGAGTACAAACAATGAATTTAAAAAATAACGCTATCCGTTTGCTTACGCTGCTTCTCGTTCTTCTGGCGATGGTTTCGCAAACGGCGAATGCCGCTCCGGTAAATGTCGATTTGACTTCCGGTACCTGGCTAGTATCCGGGGGCGACACCAGCGGCGTCAGCTGGAACGGTTCGACCCTGGTGTTCGAAACGCAAATAGCGATCGGGGAGAGTCTGTCCTTGACCGGATATTTCGATTGGGTGGGCAGTAACGGCTCATTCGGCCGCGAGCGGTTCACCGGAACCCTTTTCGCCAATCGGGAAATCGAATTATCCGGATTCGAGATCGTACAACCGGCGCGCGGCATCGGCTTGACGAATTACTTCGCGGAATTGGCTGTATCCGGCACGGAAATTATCAACGGCACCTGGAGCGGACCGGTCATTCCAAGCAATAACTGGTCAGCCAGATTGGCGCCGGTGCCATTGCCAGCCGCGGTATGGCCGTTTCTATCCGGCCTGATTGCGATAGCTGCCTCTCGCTCTAAAAAGCGCACATAATCCGCTGCGCCGGTGCAAGCGGATCGACTCTGTCGCGGCGGTTTGGCAAGATTGCCCGCTCGACTTTGCCGCCCGTTGCACCGCTGCCGACAGCCGGCCCGCCTCTTGGCAAACGGATTAATTCGGAAAGATACGGGCACCGCAATCACCTGACCGGTATTGGAGTAGCGAAATGGCAAAACTTATTGCGAAATCGGCTCGACAAGGCGCGGGTAGCTTGTCGGAAATCAGCGCCAGCGGCCAATTGCGCCTATTGGACCTCAGCTTCGCCCGCATCGTGTTGGGTTTCAGTTTATTCCCGGTGGTGGCAACCCCTTTCATCGTCTGGTTACACCAAATCGGCAGGAGTGCAGTGCCGTTTTGGACTTGGGCCGGTTGCTTCAGCCTGGTAGCGCTATTGGTGAAACTGCTGTTTAACCGTTTCAAGGCCGATTGCACGCGATTGGACGCCGAGCAGGCGATCAGCCATTGGTTACCGCGGGTGCATGGACTGGCGCTAGTCTATGGATTCGGTTTGTCGCTACCGATAGTAATCATGTCCTGCGCGCCTTACCCGTTCGAGTTTGCCATCCTGTTTTTGGTCACCAGCGCCTCGATTGTGGCCGGCAATGCCACTCATCAGTCGCCGGTACTCAGTTGTTTTAAGCGATTTTTCGCCGCCGGCTGGGGCATTACAACCATCTTAATCCCTTGGGTATTTCCGGAACATTGGCCCTACGTGATGCCGTTGACCGCCTTGTATATCTTCTCGATCTACAAACACGCCATACTGGTCCATCGCTTTTTTCTGCAGCAGATTTTGCTGGAGCAAGGTTACCGACAAGCCAAAGAAGAAGCCGAAGCGGCGCTCTATGCCAAAAACCGGTTTCTGACCACCGCCGCTCACGACTTGCGCCAACCGGTGCATGCCATGGGCTTTTTGATCGAATCCATTTCCCGCCGTAACCGCGCCGCCGAGTTGCGGCCGGCCCTGCAGGATTTGCGGCAAAGCGTGCAGTCCGTGACCCAGATGTTCAATTCGTTACTCGATTTGTCCAAGATCGAACTCGGCGCGCAACCGGTCAAACTGCAACCGGTATCCGTCGACCCGCTGATGGCCGATATCGCTATCTTGTTTCGCGAGGAAGCCCAGGCCCGCAATATCGACTTGCGGGTCCGCACCAGCGGCGGCAAGGCGTTGGTCAACGCCGATCCGTTGTTGCTGCGGCAGTCGATGATTAATCTGATGCAGAACGCGTTGCGCTATACCCAGCGCGGCGGGGTGCTGATGGCGGTGCGCCGCCGGGCCGGGCAATGGCAATTCGAAGTCTGGGATACCGGGGTCGGCATCGCTCAGGCCGATCAGCAGCGGGTGTATTCGCCGTTCTTCCGCCCCGAGCATGCCTGGCGCATCGACAATGCCGGCCATGGCCTGGGGCTGGCGGTGGTGGCCCGCTGCGCCGATCTGATGGGTGCCAGCCAGGGCTTGAATTCGCACGAAGGCCGGGGCTCCCGCTTCTGGTTGCGGCTGCCGGCGGCGGAGACCGGCGAGCGCCGCTTGGCGGTGCGCGATACGCTGCCCTTGGCGCTGGGCGGCGATACCCGGCTGCACGGCCGCTGTCTGGTGGTCGACGACGAGCCGCAAGTCCGCAGCGCCTGGGAAGCCTTGCTCTGCGCCTGGGGCATCAGCGCCGTCTGCGTGGCTTCGGCCGGCGAAGCCTTTGCCGAGCTGGACGCGGGCTTTGCACCGGACGCCATCTTCTGCGACCAGCGCCTGCGCTCCGGCGAGAGCGGCTTCGAATTACTGCAAGCGCTGTTGGAACGTTGCCCGGAAGCCGCCGGAGCCATGATCAGCGGCGAGTTCGATTCGCCAGCCCTGGCGCAGGCCGAACAGGAGGGCTATCTGGTGCTGCATAAGCCGTTGGAGCCGGAGGCGCTGTACACGCTGTTGCGTCAGTTTCTTTCTGAGACCGGAAAGGTATAAGGTCGATTTCTCGGGATAATACGTCCGCGACAGCAGGACTTGCCGGCTCAGCATATCCGCGGCTTAGCGGTGTGCGCTGGAAGATGGTAATCCCCCAGACCAAAACCGGAAGCCCCTATGCTACTGAGCCAGCGCACGACGACTAGGCGGCGGTCAGCCGATAGTCGAAACGCTATCCAGCGTGTCGCCGTTTGGACTCACCGTCGATTGGCCGCGCCGCGCCAAGCCTAAGCAGCCCAAGCCGGATAGAAACAGCAATACCGTTGCCGGCACCGGCACCGGCGCGTAACCGTATTGCAAATGATCCACCTCCCAATTGTTTTTACCGGGCATGGAAATTCGAATAGCGGAAATGCCGCTGGCGTTTATCACGCCGAAAAAGCGATCCTCGCCGGTGGTGCGGGAAATACTGGAATCTCCCAGGGAGTAAGGCCCGAACACGCCCAAGGAACGACCCAAATGGTCGAATGCTTCAAAGATAGTATTGTCCGACAGGTCGGCGGCTCGCGGGGCGCCGCCGTTGTTTCGCCCGACATCGGTCCAAACGATGCCGGCGTGCGTTGGCAGAGCGCCGCCCAGCGCTGCAGCGGAAAAATCGAAAGTAAAACTGCTGGTTCTGTAATTGCTGAACAGACTTCGGGTTTGACCGCTGGCGACACCGTCGATGATGCCGTCGTCGCCGTCTACCGAATCGCTGAACGCGGTGGTGATACCAGTGGTGAAAACTTCGCGGAGGCTGGCCCCCGGCGTGCTCAACACGCCATCCTCAAAGTCTTCGAGATGAAAATAGCCGAAATTTTGTCCGTGGAACGGGCTATCGGTAACGCTTGCATAAGCGCTCGGCCCGAGAAATATCGGCGCCGCCTCAGCCGAATAAGGCAGCGCAGCGAATAGCGCGAGCACCGTCAATTTTCCAATCCCAGTCTCGGGGCATCTAGTATTCCACATCACCTGTCTCCTCGTTTGCTAGGTAAAAAATGCGCCGCCAAGATTCGTTGGTATCCGGCGCCGTTGCATGGTTTTCGTCCCGACTTGAGAAATCGACCTGTCACAACACAGGCCCACCAAGCGGCAACCGTTCCCTTAAGCCCGCCAGCGCCGCATATCGACCAACCCGAGCAAGCCGGCGCCGAACAACCAGACTGCGGCCGGCAATGGCACTGGCGCAGTGGTATAGGTCAGATTGTCGACGATGAACCCGTCGCCGCTCTGGCCGTGGAACTGGATTTTGTCGACCAGTCCGGCGTAGCCGGATGCCAGCCAATAGATATCGCGCGGTTGATTGTCGCCATCGAGCGGCGAGCTGTAGACTTTTTCCCCCTGGTAAAACAGCGAAAAACTGACGTTGGTATCGGAGCCCCAATAGTTGTAATACAGACCTTGAAAAATCACAGGACCTTGATCGAACGTCAGCTCGCCGGCTGTAGCATGCAAACGGCTCTCGCCCAATTCCGGACCGTGCGCTTCGAATTCTGAGTAACTCGACACCTGTACGTGAAACGATTCCCAGCCCGACAAACCGCCGTAGCCGTCGACCAGATCCCAGTCGCGGATGCCTTCGAAGTCGACCACGGTTGTCGCCGCATTGGCCAGACCGCTACCTAGCGACGCCGTCAACAGCGCAGCCATCAATGTTTTTTTCATACGTAGTTCTCCAAAACTTTAAGTGAACAGGCTGCTTCTAGCGGCTAAACCTTGCCACTCCCGGATCGTTGCGTATAGAGCAACCCCATCAGCATGCTGCCGAATAGCCAGACTGCGCCCGGTAACGGCACAGCCGCCACATCGCCGTCGCGCACCGCCCAAGCCCTCATCGTGCCGCCGGCGGATGAGAAGTAATATTGCTCTCCGGTGGACAATCGAAAGCCCCACGCCAAACTGGATGAGCTGAAGTAGGATGTGCCGAACCAGTAGTAGTCGGACTGGAGATTGCTAAACAGCGACTCGTCGTTGGGGTTGGCCGGATCGTCGATCAAACCATAATCAAACTGTTGCTGGCCGCTGCTGTTGACCAAGGCCTTATTGCCGAGCGCTCCATAATACAGGCTAGCCAATTCTGAGCTGGTGGTGTCGACGTTGTAGCCGCAATCGCTGCCGCTATAACTGTAGTTGCAGCCGGGGCTGCCCAAATCGGTGAGCGTCGGCAAGCGCCAGTCGCTGTAAGTGACGTTGCGAACCGCGTCGTGGATCGCCAAGCCGTCAACCCAGGCGTTCGCCTCGTTCCAGTTCATATGCCCATCCTCATCGTATCCGCTGGTTTTGGCGTAGTTGGCGTCCGCCAGCCAGGTGATGTTTTGGACGCTGTCGTAAATCAGGCCGCCACCGCGGTCGAATAATTGGGCTTGCGCGGCCGGAGCCGCTAAGATGCCGCAAGTGATAACGGCGCTGGCCATCAATTTGAATTTCATAAGATAAGCTCCGAATCGGAAAAATAACCAAAAATTGTTTCAGTTGGCGGGCATTATCGAGAAGGGTTTTTGGCGGTGGAACCCCACCGCAGTGGGGGTAGTTTAGCCGTTGGAATCTGTTAAGATGCAAATCATTTGCATGTATAAAAGCAATCTTGACTCTCCAGGAAGAGCCGAGATAAAACCTTCGGCCGCCTGAACTTAATTGCAAGGAGAACATGATCGTGGACAACTCGGCTTGGGCAGTGGTAGTGGACGACCATCCGCTGGTAGCGCACGGCATCGCCGATTTTTTAGTGACGCATTGCGGTTTTAGCCGGGCGCAGCCGGTATCGGCTATCGCCGAATTTTGGCCGCTGCTGGAAACCGACCAGCCGCCGGCACTGGCCGTGGTCGATTTTTGGTTGCCGGACGGCGCTTCCTTGCCACTGCTGGCCGAATTGAAACAACGGCATCCGATGATTCGGGTGCTGGCGATCAGCGCGGACGACGACCGAACCGTCGCCGAAAAAATCGCCACAACGGGCACCGACGGTTTCATTCACAAACAGGCCGCGCCTAAGCTCTTCGCCAAAGCCGTAACGGCGGTGATGGCCGGCGAGATCTGGTTCCGCGGTCAGTCCCCATCGGCGTTGACGCTGGCGCGAGAATTGCCAATCACCGCCGCCGAGTTGGGTCTGACGCCGCGGCAGGGGCAAGTGTTGGCAATGATGTTAAAAGGCTTACCGAACAAGCGGATTGCATTGAATCTATCCTTGTCGGAGCACACGGTGAAAGAGCACGTCACCGGCATCTTAGAACGTCTGGGCGCGAAAAACCGGATCGAAGTGATTACCAAATTGCGCGGCCGCAGCCTGGAGAATCCATGACTGTTGCGGCGAGCCAAGCTACTCCTGCAGACGCCCGCTTACGCTTCGAAGACCTGGAGCCGGACGGTCAGGCTCGGCTGTTGGACATGACCCACAACCGGCTGGTGTTCGGGATTACCATCATCCCCTTCGTCGGCATGCCTTTTGTGTACTGGAAATACCAGTTAGACCAAAACGCCTGGGGTTTGCTGGTCTGGACCATCTCTTATCTGCTCGCAGTAGCGGGGGTACGCCTCCAATTTCGGCAATACCAACAAGACCGTAGCGCGCTTTGCGCGACCGATGCGATCAATAGGTGGATGCCAATCATTCTGCGTATGGCCTGGGCTCATGGCTTGGGCCTAGTGGCGCTGGTTATGGTGATCGCCGGCCGGGTGCCGTTTGAATTTGCCTTGCTGCTCTATATGAGTTTGGCGGCAATCATGGCAGCCAATGCCACGCATCAATCTCCAGTGTTCAAATCTTTCAAACGGTTTTTTTATGCCGGCTGGGGCGGCTGCACGCTGCTGACGCCTTGGGCCTTCCCCGAGCATTGGCATATGATCATGCCGCTCTGCATCAGCTACATTTTGTCGATTCACCGCCATTCGGCGATCGCCCACCAATTCTTTTTGCAACAGGTCAGGCTGGAGGAAGACAGCAAGCGTCTGGCCGAAGATTACCGGCAAGCCAAAGAAGAAGCCGAAGCGGCGCTCTATGCCAAAAACCGGTTTCTGACCACGGCCGCTCACGACTTGCGCCAACCGGTGCATGCCATGGGCTTTTTGATCGAATCCATTTCCCGCCGTAACCGCGCCGCCGAGTTGCGGCCGGCCCTGCAGGATTTGCGGCAAAGCGTGCAGTCCGTGACCCAGATGTTCAATTCGCTACTCGATTTGTCCAAGATCGAACTCGGCGCGCAACCGGTGAAACTGCAACCGGTGGCGATCGATCCGCTGATGACCGATATCGCGACCCTGTTTCGGGAGGAAGCCCAGGCCCGCAGCATCGACTTGCGGGTCCGCACCAGCGGCGGCAAGGCGTTGGTCAACGCCGATCCGCTGTTGCTGCGGCAGTCGATGATTAATCTGATGCAGAACGCCTTGCGTTATACCCAGCGCGGCGGGGTGCTGATGGCGGTGCGCCGCCGCGCCGGGCAATGGCAATTCGAAGTCTGGGATACCGGGGTCGGCATCGCTCAGGCCGATCAGCAGCGGGTGTATTCGCCGTTCTTCCGCCCCGAGCATGCCTGGCGCATCGATAATGCCGGCCACGGCCTGGGGCTGGCGGTGGTGGCCCGCTGCGCCGATCTGATGGGTGCCAGCCAGGGCTTGAATTCGCACGAAGGCCGGGGCTCCCGCTTCTGGTTGCGGCTGCCGGCGGCAGAGACCGGCGAGCGCCGCTTGGCGGTGCGCGAGACGCTGCCCTTGGCGCTGGGCGGCGATACCCGGCTGCACGGCCGCTGTCTGGTGGTCGACGACGAGCCCCAAGTCCGCAGCGCCTGGGAAGCCTTGCTCTGCGCCTGGGGCATCAGCGCCGTGTGCGTGGCTTCGGCCGGCGAAGCCTTTGCCGAGCTGGACGCGGGCTTTGCACCGGACGCCATCTTCTGCGACCAACGCCTGCGCTCCGGCGAGAGCGGCTTCGAATTACTCCAAGCGCTGTTGGAACGTTGTCCGGAAGCCGCCGGAGCCATGATCAGCGGTGAGTTCGATTCGCCGGCTCTGGCGCAGGCCGAGCAGGAGGGCTATCTGGTGCTGCATAAGCCGTTGGAGCCGGAGGCCTTGTACGCCTTGTTGTGTCGAATATTACCGGTGGCCGACAACGACCACGCGTAAAGCCGTTGGCGCGAACTCACGCAAATGGCGCCTATTTTGCTGGATACGCTGGATCGCCACCTTAAAAGCCGGAGTTTGCCATGAATATTTCCACCATAAGCCCCAACCTTGCCGCAACCCGAACAGTCAGCGGAAAAACTTTGCCATCTCCACCGCAAGTCAAAACGGATGCTGCCGGCGATAGACAGCCGTCGCCGCCTACGGTTGATATGCGCAATGTCTCGCTAAACGAAATCAATGCCTTGATCAAGTCCGGCGTGGATGGTTTGCTGGATGTCGTGCCCTACATGCCGACCGCCACCATCAACCCAAGCGCCGTAGCGGATGCCGGCGACGTGAAGGTGGACTATTTAGGCCAGATCGAGGGGCTGATCGAATTCCGGAAAAGCCGTCACGAAGACACCGCCTTTCTGGAACGGGTGCTGGGCAACGTAAAACGCCTGGATGGGATAGCCTTGCCGACGAAACTGGACGTGATGGCTTGAGTCGGTCTTGGCTGAGTCATCAAAACCTCACGAATTCAGTCGCAGTCGGGGAAGGGATTATCTTTCTGACGGCCCTTGACCCTGACGTTGCGTCACGCTCTATGCTGACGGCACGCATCAGGCAGGAGGCAAATCGTGTTGCTTAAAGTGGGCGAACTCGCCAAACGCTGCGGACTGACCGTCCGCACCCTGCATCACTACGACAGCATTGGTTTGCTTAAACCTTCCGCGCGCTCCGATACCGGCTACCGGCTGTATCAGCGGGGCGACATTGCCAGATTGCATCAAATTCAAGCCTTAAGGCAGTTTGGCTTGTCACTGGCCGAGATCGGGGACATTTTGGCAACGCCCGACCTGAATCTTGCGACTATCGTCGAACGCCAGCTTGAAGCCCTGGACCGAAAGATTGCCCAAAGCCAAGCTTTGCGCCATCGTTTGTCCGGGTTAAAACGGCAATTGACTCGCGGCGAGGAACCGGAGCTGGCCGATTGGCTAACCACTTTAGAGATGATGACTATGTATGATAAATATTTTTCCGCCAACGATCTGAAGCGCCTGCCGCTGCTGGATATCGACGAGACTTCTACCGCCGGCGAATGGGCGGCATTAGTCGAGCAGGTACAAGCCGCGATGCAGACAGGTTTGGATGCGGACAGCACACAGGCTCAGGCCTTGGCGATGCAATGGATAGGCATGCTGGTACGCGACACCCAAGGCGATCCCCGCTTGCTGGTGAAGCTGAACGCCATGATGGTGAGCGAACCGACCATGCAAACCAAAACCGGCGTCACTCCGGCCATTGTGGCTTACATTCAAAGCGCTTTCGTTGAGAGTAAATTGCGGATCTACGAAAAGTACCTCAGTGCCGACGAATTCAGCGTGATGCGCGCGAATTACGGCAAGCAGGCCGACGCTTGGCCGCCACTGATCGCCGCAATCCGCCAGCATTTGGAGGACGGCACGCCGCCCAGCGCCCCCGAGATGCAGGCACTCGCGCGAACCTGGCTGGGCTTGTTCCGCGCCTACGCCGGCGACAATCCGGACACCCATGCCAAAATTCGTGCCGCGCATCAGGCCGAGCCTTACCTATTCTTTGGTACGTTTATCGATCCGCCTTTGCTGGCGTATGTCTATCAGGCGATGGCCCAAATAGCCCAGGCGCATTGAGGCTGCGGTGAAGCGGATAAACTGCATCGATCTCGACGAACACAAGATCGATGCCGCAGGAGACCGACTCGGTAAGGAGTCGTCAGCGTGATCGGTTAAAGCAGATTTACAACGCGCCTTCCGAGCCGGTGAATTCTAGCCCCGACACATTGCCTCTCACGTCGGAAAAGCATTTCCAGGGTGCAGTGGCTTCGGGGACCAGCACCATAATCGCCATGCCGGCTTCAGAAGAAAAGATGTCTTTAATCTTCAGCAGGCTTTTGTCGGCGCCGACTTGTTTCGCAACGGCCGCCAGACAGGACTTTTCCGCAGCGCTGGTCAGGCTGACATTGCTGTCCGCGCTGTCTGTAGTCGCGTTGCTGGCAGGGATACCCACGCTAATAGTGAAACTGACCGGTTTGCCTGAGTCTTTGGCATTCCCTTTCAGGTAGACGCGAATAATGTAATCCCCGTCTTTCGGTAACGTCCCGGAATAATGGTCACCTTCATTCATACCCACAAATAGGGCTTCATAGGTGCTGCCTGGCGGGATGACGTTGAAATAGGCCGCGCCTTTGCCGGCTTTAAAATCCACGTTCAAAGTTTGGCCGGCCTTGGCTCGCAACACGTAATCGACGTCCTCGCCGCCTTTCACAGTCCCTTTGATGGTTGCGCTGGATTTGCCTTTTGGGAATTGCACGGGTTTGCTCGCCGCCTCGGCGGTGGCAAGTAGGCTCAACGTTAACACGATGCCGGTGAGCAAGCTGAGTAATTGGGTCATGGTGTACTCCGTTGTTTCAAGTTAGCGACGATTAGGGACAATCAAGCCGGTCGTTGCGGACTATAACATCCGCCGGTAATGTCAATTGGTCACGTTTGTTACCGCTACAAACGGGGATAGCGCCCGAAAACCGTAAGCGCTAGCCACCGGTAACCACCGCTTCGGGGATTTCGTAGCGTTCCTCATTTCCGATTCGAATCAAAAACAAATCGCCGGAGCGCTCGAATATCAACGTCAAATTGTCGTCGTAAAAAGCCGGCTGACCGGAAATGAACTCGATACGCCGCTCGCCGCGGCCGTTACGATTGATCCGGACTTCGGCATTGCCTGCGCCCTTGCGAACAACCCCAAACGGGCAGCGGCCGGTCGGTGGGCCGAGCTCCAACGCACAGGGAATATGGCCGCTAGCGTGAAATGCAAAGAAACTTGGTCATTTAAGTCTCCGCTGGGTTTCGCGTTGCTCTACTCAGCCTACGGCCCTGCGATTGAGCCGAACGTGCTTAATCCGGCGATCAGGAAATTTCGTGTCGTAGCCCGTATTAAGCAACGCGGAACACAGGATCGAATTAAAACCCAACCGGATTGCACGATAGAAATCCGCGCCGGATTCCGAGTCGTCAAATCCCGGATTCCGCTTACGCTCCATCCAGGCTACTTGCTAGGCGGGCCGCGGCTATCCCGTGCATGCAGCAAAGCCGACCACCCGTCGAAACAGCTACGGCTCTGGCCAACCTGTTTGGATTGACTCAGTTGCAAGCATCGGCTGCCGTGTAGACGATGGACTGGTAACGGCCCTCGTTTGTAACGATGGATACGCACGCGCCGCTGTGGTTTTCCCGCCAAAACTGGGTTGGCGTGTCAACCGAGGAGGACGAGCGCGAAAAGTGGTAGCCGCGCCGCGATAACTCCCCTTCAGCCTGTCCGGCACGGGCACCCACCATGTCGGACAAACTGTTTGGCGTTTGTCCGAAGTGGCTGTTGTTTCCGTTGCTGTATTGGTTGTTGTAACGCTGGTTATGCTCGGAATTATGCTGTTGATCGTGATGCCGCCCGTAACGGTTACCCGGGGCATTTTCGCAATCATGCCGGCCTTTCAGATGTATCTTATGAACTTTGTTGTTCTCTTCTTCGAATTCATAACACTCATTTTTTTGCTCGTTAAACCACCAACTGTGCGAACCTTCCCGGCCGTATTCGCCGTATCCGCGATCACGCAATTCGTTTTCCGCTTGATAAACGTTTTTGCCCTTCAAGTCGTAGACCAGGATGGTTTTAAGCTCCTGACCAAGATTGTGGTTATAAGAACTTCCGTTCGAATTATTCGGATTGACAACACAGCCGCTCATGCTGATCAAAGCAGCAGTGGCAGTGACGATTATCAGGGGTTTAAAGCGGCGCAGCATAAGACTCTCCTGGGGTTACGGTGAAGGTAGTAGCGAATTGCCAATCGTTTTCTTGTCGGGTCAAGCTTGGTCGGCAAGGACCATTTCGCCAAGTTTTGAACGACGTTAACAAAGAGTCTAGTCCATGTTCAGAGTCGCCCAAAGTCGAGTTTCTTCCCGTCGGCTAGCGCCGATTTGACCTTTTAGCCGCAGCGGGAAACGCTGATTAAATCTTCCGTGACGACAAGAAAGACTCGCAGCATCTCGGCCTGAATTGGCGCATCAACGACAAAGGCAAACCCGGCAACAACCTGTCGCACAGCCAGCGTAAGCACAACCGGAACTACGCGTCGAGCAGAGCCTGGGTCGAGCCTATTTTCCGGATCATTAAATACCCATCAAGGCACAAGTGCCAATTCGGTTTCCACAAGCGCCCTTACCGGGGCTTGGAGAAAAGGGGGCTCAGGTCAATTGGCTGGAGGGCTTGGTGAATTTGTATCTGCTGGCATATTCCAGTCCAAACCAGCCACCCATTCCGATTGAAAACCGCCACCGGTTCCGATTAAAACTCAGCCATCGATTCGGTATCGTTACGCCAGTTTCGAATGACTGCTTTTAGACGTGGCAAATTGGCACAACCGACCCTTTGCTGCCTACCGCCTAACGTGATTCAATGGCAGCGATTGAATCATTACCTGTCATAGCCGCCTATCATTGATGATATACAGAACTTTCTAATTCCTAGTTGGGCGACATGATTCAACGTATTTGCCTATTGGCGCTGTTCTTCCTAAGTGGGACTCTTGCGGCTCCATGTGCGATCTCGCAGCAGAATCCGCCGGAACCTGAGTCCCGTGCTAAATACCGCAAGTGCGAGATGCAGCAGCGAATTTTTGATGGTTACTGCTGGCTCTCCATGGTCGATCTCATTTCGAATCCCGAATTGTTCGATGGCCAAAAGGTCTTAGTGCAGGGGTACGTCCACAGGGAGTTTGAAGGTAATGGCGTCTACCTTCACAAAGACGATTTTCTATATGGTAACAGTCACAATGCGCTGTGGCTTAATATGGCTGGTGCTATTAATCTCCATAAGTGCCAAGACACCTATGCCACGATAAAGGGAACCTTCAAGGCCGGGCTAGGTGGGCACTTTGATATGTATTCAGGTGTGCTTGACCACATCACAGAATGCACCAAGGTCAAATTACTGCGGTGAGCAGGCAACATGTTGCCCAACCAACGGGTCAACTTGACCGGCAAAAGCTACGCTCCTATCGTCGCTACGCTTTCGCCGGCAAGTTACCCTTATCGTTAGACCTCTATGGACGACTCACTCAATTCTCCAGATCCACGCTACGGTGCTTGGAAGTTCATTCACGAGATTGAGCTTGAGGACATGCGCGCTCATCCGGTTTGGCTTTGGTGTATGCAGCTAGGCTTGCCCGACGAGGACGATGGGCCGATTGGTGGCGACGAGACTTCGATGCGACCACTGCTTGAGTCTGATGTCGTGCCTTTGGACCACATTGCACCACCGCTCATTTTGCTGCGCGTCGATGGCACAGACTTTCACGCGTCCGGGCTTTACGACACCAAGAAGAGGATTATGGAGTCCATCTCGGTATTCGCGCATGGAGATGTCAGCGCGCCAGCACGCGTTCCAGATTTGCCAGAGCCGGTTATTTACGTCGCTGTTCCGTCCATCGGAGGTCGTCGCGACGTTCGGTTTCGTTCAGAGAGCAGGAGTTCAGATGAAGCGACACAAGAGGTCTAACCATGCGCTGCAGCGAACCCGGGGTGAGCGTCGCGGTTGAAATCATTGCGTCCTGTGGGCAGGGTCGCTGAGCTTGGGTCGTTAGGTGCTCTATGTTATGAAGCAGGTACTCCCACATATCGACATTGGGTTTCACGAAAGCGGCAGAGTATTGTTGGTCATCGGAGACTACGATTTATTTGATTTCATCGATGACTATTTGACTGAGAAATGCGATCTCCTGTACGAATCAAGGAGTTCAGCGGAGAGGGTTGGTGGTGAGGTTATCACCATGTACTTTCCGGCTGGTGTTGATGCAGCAGAAGTGGAGAAATGCCTCTCAAAGCTTTCGCCCGAAGAAATTGAAGAGATTTATCAGCTCAATAATCGGTAATCAATCGGTGGCAAATTGAATAACGCACCTAACCCTACGCTCGAGTTCGCCCCCTTTGGGGGCTGGGACGCGCCTTCGGCGCGCCCCTCAGCTACACGTTAAACGAGCAATTTCTATCATAAACCGGCCATTCAGAAATCAACCACGAAGGTCGCAAATTGGCCGATCCAAGGCGTTCAAAATCTGGCTGGGTTTGAATCAAAAGCGATGACGGCGATCCAACCTGAATGCCCGGCTGTTTTGATCGAACGGCCGTACGGCAGATAAACGATTGGCGTAAGGTGGATTCGCGAAACAATCCACCATTGATGTCTTGCGATATACCTGCGCCATTTGATCTTGCACTTGGTTTGGATTTTGGCGGATTGTCGCCACGCTCCGAATCCGTCTATGAACTCCTCCCGTTTTGCAAGCCGATCACTTCGAATTTGCTGGAACGCCGTCGTAGTTTGCTTGATTCCGCCCCTCACGATCTGGCATTTGCCGCGCCAAGCAAGTGCTGCAAGGTTGCACGTAGTTTGGCGGGATTGACCGGCTTGTGCAGCAACGGAAAGCCGCTGGCATCGGCCTCGCGTAAGCGTTCGGGACCGGTATCGCCGGTGACGACCAGCACCTCGAACCGGTAGCCCAGTGTTTCCCGCAAATCACGCGCGAAATCGATCCCGGAAACGCTATCGGCCAGCCGATAGTCGGTAATCAGCAAGTCAACCGCCGAATCCGCCCGCGCCAGCTCATCCAAAGCTTGCGACAAGGATGCCGCCGCCAAAACCCGGCAACCCCAACGCGACAACAGGCCGCTCATGCTCTCCAGCACACTACTATCGTCATCCAGCAACAACACCTGCTTCCCGGCCAGCAGCGTGGTCGCCAGCAGCGGATGGCCGGCCTGAGCCTGAGCCGGGCGCGACGCAGACTTTAGCGCCAACGGCATCCTCAGCGAAAAGCACGAGCCTTTGCCCAGGGCAGAACGCACCTGGAGCGGATGGCCGAGCAGCCGCGCCAGCCGTTTGACGATGGCCAATCCCAACCCCAAACCCTGCCGGCGATTGCGGCCGGCGTTGTGTAGCTGGTGAAATTCGACGAAGACTTCGTTTAACTGGTCCTCGGGTATACCACGTCCGGTATCGATCACCTGAATTTCCAGTTCCGCTCCACGCAGCCGGGTACCGACCAAGACCCGGCCGTTCTCGGTATAGCGCAGGGCATTGCCGATCAGATTGCGCAGCATCCGCTCCAACATCGCCGGATCGGTCACCACCGGGTATCGGCCGGGCCGGAAGTGCACGGTATTACGGTTTTCCTGAGCCAAAGGCTGAAATTCGGCGCGCAGCCGCTCGAACAACTCGGCGAGATCGCAGGCTTGCAGTTCGGGCGTGACTACGCCGGCGTCCAGCTTAGAGACATCCAGCAGGGCGCTCAGCATCGAATTGACGGCGTCGATAGCGTCATCGATCCGATCGATCAAGTGCGCCGTGTTCTCGCCGCGAACCCGCTCCGACAATTCCCCGAAAAACAAACCCAGCGCATGAATCGGTTGACGTAAATCGTGGCTGGCCGCGGCCAGAAACCGGGTTTTGGCGGCATTCGCCCGTTCCGCGTCGCGCCGGGCATTCTCCAGAGCCAACTCGCGCTTGATCAGGTTACTGATGTCGGTAAACGTAATCACCCGGCCGCCGTGACGTAACAGTACCTGCAGAATTTCGTATACCGGGCCGCCGGGCAGATGGTAATGGGCCGGGCCTTGGGCGCTGACCGGCAGCGGCGGATTCGCCGCAGCCAACAACTGCGCCAAGTTCTTGCCGGGTTCGACTTGGCAGCCGACCGCGGCCAAGGTATCGCTGAACCGCGCATTCCACATCCGCAAGCCATCGTTCTCGTCCGACATCGCGATGCCCTGCCCCATGTTTTCCAGCGCGGTTTCCAACAAGGTCGATTTTTCTTCCGATTCCTGGCGCAGCGCGACATTCTCGAAACTCAACTCCAGCGCGTGGTTGAGCATGTTGGAAAATTTTTGTGTGTAGTAGTAGCTTAACAGCGGTAAAAACGAAATCGTGATCGCCGCGGCAACGAAATGTTCGCCGCCGTAATAGAGCAACTCAAAGACAAAAGTCAGGCCGATCGGTATCGACAGCATCAAGACGGCCGGATAGTAAGCAAACCAGCTCATCATCGCGCCTACGGCCTGGATAATCGGCGGCAAGCAGACCAGCAACACATTGGCGGGGTCGTCGATATCCAGAAACAGAACGATACACAGTATCCAGCCCAAGCTGGTCAGCGCGCCGGCCGATAACACCAACATTTTGTACAGCGTGATGTTTGCCGCCAGGCGCTGCTTGCGGGGCCGGTAGTAATGCAAAATCGACCAACGCGATAAATGGGTCAAGGATGAAAACACAAACCATGCCAGCAATTGATTGTGCGGCGCGGTATGCCACAGATCGATCACGATCAGCACCGGGAACGGCAGCATTAACAGCACGGAATTGCTGATCGCGGTCGTCACCCACAACCGCTCCACTTCGATTTCGTTTCGATATTTGGATTCTATGGCAGACATGCGTTTAACCTCGTTTCAATCGCACGGCATTAACCGATTTACCAGCGTTTGCCGGCAGTGGAGGCTAACGATTATCGCAAGCGGATAGTGATATACCAATCAACATACCCAATAATTCGAGGCCGCCGGAGCTTGGTGTATTGATCCGACCTTGCGCTGTTTTTATGTCCCTTCGCCCTGAGCCCTTCGACTGCACTCAAGGCGACCGGTTAAAACATATCAGAGTCGATTCAATGGCGATCGACCTTACCCGGAACGGTCGACTTATTTCGGCGAAGTCGGCCCACCCCCGTCCGGTAACGGGCCGGTATCGCCGTCGCCGTCTCCATCCCATTCCCTGGCACGGGTCGAGCCGGCGAAGAACTGGTAGCGTCTGCGGAACAACATCGCATGAAAATCCTCATCGTCCGCGCCTTCCCAGAAATCCGGCACCGGACGCACCGGTACCGCCGGCGGCGGCGGCACCGGAATGGCTGGCCTGTCGCCGCGCGGGCTGGCACGCAGAAACGGCTCCAGATCGTTGGCTTGCGCCATGCGTTCGCCCATATCCGGCGGGTTATTCGACAAAAAGCGTTTGGCAATCGTTTTCAGGATAGAGGTATGGTCGAAGGTTTTTTTGGCGACGCTGCCGCGCTCGACCCAAGGCGATACTACCAAGGCGGGTACCCTGGGGCCATAGCGGTCCATACCCTCCGTGGTCGCGGCACCGGAAATCAGCGGCGCTGTTGGCGGCGACACGTGATCGAAAAAACCGCCGTGTTCGTCGTAGGTAATGATCAACAAGGTTTTGTCCCAACCCGGCCCGGCCATCAAGGCATTGACCACTTCTCCGATCAAACGCTGGCCGTGGCCGATATCGGTGGGAGGGTGGTCGTCGGCGCCCGGCGGCGCATCGATGAAGTCCGGGTCGATAAACGTCACCGCCGGCAGCGTGCCGTTGCGCGCGGCAGCATAAAAGCCATGCTCCGGATCGCGCGCATCCAATACCCGGTCATTGTCGAACACGTAACGGTCGAACAGCCGGAGAAAACCATAACCGTGTTCGTAATAGCGCCAGGACACACCGGCCGCACTCAGGTGTTCGAAAATGGTTTTATCGTCGGCCAAGCGGGCACCGCCGGAAAATTTGGGATTGCCCACCTCAAACTTATTGGCGGCGTTGCGGCTCAAGCGGCCCGTGACTTGGTAAAAACGGTTCGGAAAGGTTGGCCCCGGATGTGCGCAAAACCAACGGTCGCAAACCATGAACTCCCGCGCCAAGGCATCGAATACCGGCACTTGTGGCGCCTGATAATAGCCCATCACCTTGCCCGAATCGGTGCCTTTGGCGGCAAATTTTTCGGCAAAACTGGTGACGAAACCATCCATACGGCCCTTTGGCGGGTTAGCGTCGTCCCAGTTGACCTGGGTCTTGACGCAGGTAAAACCGTGGCAAGGGTCTTCGATGAACAGCGTACCGGGCAACGGAAAAGACGGGTAATCGACGCCGTTGTACGAATTGGTTTCGTTGCCGTTCAGGCCGTCGATGTCGCTGCGAATCCGGCCGTCGGCGCCGCCTTCTTTACTCAGATAACCCAGCATGTGGTCGAAGGATCGGTTTTCCATCATCAGCACTACGATATGGTCGATGTTGGCCAACCGGCCGGGCGGCAACGGCGGCTGCGGCGTTTCCGGGATCGGCGGGCGCTGTTCGCCGCCCAAATAGTCGATCAACAGCCGGCTGCCGTCGCACCACGCCCCGACCACCGCAGTATCCTTGCCCAGCAACCATTCGCTGAGGTAGCGGTTCAGGCCGGGCTCGTGGCCGCTCGCGGTCCGTCTACCCTTCGCCAGTTGCACCAGTATTGCTGCGCCAATTTCAGTGAACAGTTTTTCGACTTTCTTGATGATCAGACTATCTCCGGGGACCCAATCAAAGTCTATGTCGACACGGATGAATTCCTTGTAAAGCTTCACTCGCAAATCGTCCCGCAGCGAAGCTTTAGCGCCGACCGAACCGGTCGCCTTGAATACCTTGCCTCTGAATTCGACGACTGCCAGCATAAGCCTGCTATCCAGCGCCTTGTATTGAACGCCAAGCAGAGCCTGCTTCACCAAGTCATCGAAGCCGGCGATATTCAATAGCCGTTGCTCGCCATCAAGCATCAGCGGTACGGCAAAATTAAATTTCAGTTTTTTGATGTTGACGTCGGGTAACCATTCGATCTGGATTTCCGGCTCCACGCCTTTGGTCTCGAACTCAACTTCGATGCCGATCTCAGCGGGCGCACCCGGTTGCGGCGAACCCATGGTCAAACGGATGCGATCGGTACCTAAGTCGTTGATCCGAACAAATTTGCCCCCAATACGTTTCTTGGTTAGCAGGCGCCGGGTGCCGTAAACCTCGTCCTCAAAATGCACGAACACCCAGTTTTCGCCGAATTGGCTACCGGAGAGCCGCACTTGAAACAACATGCGTTCCCGCAAATTGACAAACTCGTCGAATTTGCGCTGAAACAATGCCAACGGTAACAGCCGTTGTCGTTTGATGCCGGCATCCCGGTAATTGGGGATACCCATAGCCGCCATCAGCTGCCTTACCGATAGCGGCTTCGGCAATTTGTAGGGTTTCGCCAGTTGCCGAATACTGACGGATGAGCCGGTTATTAATCCGCTACTGCGTAAACTAGGCATGTTCGCCTCCTTAAAGTTGGTTATTGCAAAGCAATCAAAACCGGCACCAAGCCCTTACCGCCTTTCAACGGACGCAAGGCTTTACCGATGACCGCGCCAAAAGCGCTGAGGGCGTCGCCGGCTTTCATCGCATGGCCCGGCGTCGGCGAGGTAGTCAGTAAGTCGCCGACGGCAATGTCGCCGAACTCGGCGTCGACCTTGCAATACACCTTGCCCATCAACGCAATCGGCTTGCGCGGCTTGCCGGTCGGTTGTTTGTCCAGCACGATGCCGGGCCGGTAGTCGCCGGCGCCGGATACCACGCCGGCCACCCGTTTGTCGTAAGCTTGACTGCTGGGATGCAGCGCACCGTCGTCGCCCAACACCATCACGGTGCCGGCCTCGACTTCGCTGTCGCAGATGTCGAAATCCTCGGCGCAGTCGGCGTTCAGTAAACGGATATCGCCTGACACTTCGACGTCGCCGTTGAAGGACGAGGTGTCCGCCAACACGCTAAACCGCGGGACCTTGTTGGGAAAAGCGCCGGTGATCAGAATCTCCGCGGCAGTGCTGCGGCCGTCGCTACCGATACCTTCCAGATAGATGCGGTTATCGTTCAAATTGTTGCCGATCAACAATTGGCCGCCGCCGCTGCCGCTCAAATCGAAAATCAAGGGGCTGCCGGCGATCTTGGCCGCTTTGGCGTTCACGGTAAATTGCGGGATCGGCTGGGTGTAGCGCCCGGTGATCAACAGCTCCGCCGCATGGCCGTTGCCGTCGGAACTGAATCCTTCCAGATAAATTTTGTTGTCGTCGCGGTTGCAGGCAATATGCAACTGCCCACCGCCAATCGGGCTAAGATCGAGCACGATACTGCCGTTGCCCTTCAAGTTGATGCTGTCGCCGTTGGCCGACAATTGGGTGCTGGGATTGCCGTTTAACACCAGATTGCCGGCGACGTCGAGTTTGCCTTGCGGGACCGCGGTACCGATACCGACCCGCTCGGCAGATAGACTAAGGGAACTGCGAGCACCGTTTTGATCGGTTACCGCTTGAGCTTGGTCGCTCAGGGCGTTTTCTAGCTGCAAATTGGTCGCCATGGTTTTACTCCCATAGAAATAGATGGATACAGGCCGGAAACGGCCGAAAACGTTTGGCTAGCGCACTGCCCTTACTGCAACGCAACCAACACCGGCACCAAGCCTTGGCCATCCGCAAACGGCCGCAACGCTTTACCAATGACGGTACCGAAGGCGCGTGCGGCGTCTCCGGCTTTCATCGCATGGCCCGGCGTCGGCGAGGTAGTCAGTAAGTCGCCGACGGCAATGTCGCCGAACTCGGCGTCGACCTTGCAATACACCTTGCCCATCAAGGCAATCGGCTTGCGCGGCTTGCCGGTCGGTTGTTTGTCCAGCACGATGCCGGGCTGGTATTGCCCGGCGCCGGACACCACGCCGGCCACGCGCTTGTCGTAGGCCTGGCTGCTGGGATGCAGTGAGCCGTCGTCACCCAATACCATCACGGTTCCGGCTTCGATATCCGCATCGCAGATGTCGAAGTCCTCGGCGCAATCGGCGTTGAGCAGGCGAATATCGCCGTTGACGGCAATGTTACCGGCCACGTGCAAGGCTTCTTCCGGGGTTTGGGTACCGATGCCGACGTTACCGTTAGCGTTGATCCGCATCCGTTCCATACCGCCTTGCACGTCGTCCACCCGGAATACCAAGCCGTTTTCCAGGTTGCCGGCACGTACGTCGATGAATCCGGACTGGTAGACTTCGCCGATAGGACCGCCGAACAGACGCATGCCTATCTGGCCTTGGTCGGTTATCCCGCCGAAATACAGATTGCCATGCTCGCCAGCTACAGGCGCTGGCAATTGCACATTGCCGGAACCCAGCGTCAGCCGCTGGCTGGCATGGGTTGTACCGATGCCCACATTTCCGGTCGCTTTAACCAATGAAATCCCTCTATCCCACTGCCAGGTGCCATTCGCATCGTCGCCGGTGATATGCAGAAAATCGCCACCGGCATGGGTTCTGGTGTGGAAAATATAGCGATAGCCGTTGGCGTCGGTGCCGGCCACAATGTCCGCGCTGACGTGCAGTTTGGCTTTCGGGTCGGCGGTGCCGATGCCCAACCTATCGCTGGAAATATTAAGAGAACTGCGGTTGCCGTTTTGGTCGGTCACCGCTTGAGAATTCGCGGTTAAAGGATTATCCAATTGCAGATTGGTAGTCATTTCGTTCACCTCTGGTTAAGTTTTAATCTCAAGAGTTTTGTAAAGCGCCGGCATTGCGCGATCTGTCGGGCGATACCGATCGCGACGGCTGTTGCCGAACCACTTGGGCTTTGGCTTCCGCTTGCCGATGGCTGGCGATAGCAAGCGGCGTGTCTTTGGCGGCCTGTTTGAACACGAAAGCCTTGCGGGCCTCGTGGTAGTCGCCACTGCCGTAAAAGTTTTCGAACATTTGGGCTAACTCTGCCTGACGATAAGCCGCCAACGGCTGCTCGGCTTCGTCGCGGCAACGCCGACCGGCTTTGGCGCCCAGTTCTTCCCGCAATAACGCGTCGTTTTCGAGACGGTGGCGTACCAGGTGTTTGACTTGGGCGACAAACAAGGCATGCGAACTATCCAGCACTTGATCGACCATACCCAGTTGCCATGCCTTCCTGGCACTGAGCGGAATACAGGCTGTCGACAAACGCTCCGCCGCCTCCGCCCCCACTCGCCTGGGCAGGAGATAAGTCCAATATTCCGAACCGTATAGTCCGCCCATGTTGCGGTAATGCGGGTTGAACACCACCCCATCCCGCACCCAAACCAGATCGGCGGCTAACGCTAGAATCGCCCCGCCAGCACCGGCGTTGCCGGCCACAGCGGCGATGGTGAGTTTGTCGGGAGTCTGGATGATTTGTCTGACCAGATCGTCGATGGCGTTGATATTCAGCCAGGATTCGTCCGCCGGGTTTTGGGCGGCCTCGATGTGATTGAGGTGAATGCCGTTTGACCAGAAGTCGTCACCGCCCATCAATACGATTGCTTTGACGCTTAGCCCCGCCAGATAGCGATACACTTTCAGCAGTAAACGGCATTGATCGGTACTCATACCGCCGTTGTGGCAAGTAAAGTGCAGAAAGGCCACGTCCCCTTCCAACTCGTACCAGATCTCCTGTAGCGGATATTGTCGGCCCGGCTTCAAGTGATCGATCGTCAGGCGCTTGACCCCGGTTGCGAACCAGCGGGCCATGCCCTGCCGTGGCGCTTGGAGCAGGTCACCCAATGCCATTGCGGCCGGCAACTTAATGCCCTTTCCGTCCGCCCGCTTTGGTTTGAGATGGCCAATCCAGACCGCACCGTCGACGGTGGCCCGGCAAATAGCCTGTTCGGCGATCGCCACGATGCTGCCGGGTTTACCGATGAACTGGTCGTCGGCATGGGCGTTGAACAGGTAAAACGGCTGACCGCACACTTGATCCAGTACGCCGGGACTGCCGTCCGCAGCGCGAATTCTGGACACGATTTCGGCACTGCTGTGCTGTTGCCAGTCGATGGCGCGATCGCTCTGCTTCATCGCCGGGCGCAATCTGCCGGTGACGCTGGGATTGCCGTAATCCAGGGGTTCCGGGCGGAAGCTGGGAGCCTGTATGTAGCTCATGGCTTCCCACAGACACTCGACGGCGGCTTGCGTCACTTCCCGGTTGAACAAGCTGCTTTTGGTGGCCGCGCGCATCGGAAACGTGCGACTGGCCCAAATTGGCCCGGCGTCCATTTCCGCGTCGGCTGACAGCAGGGTTACGCCCCACTCCGGCAAACCTTCCTGAATGGCCCAATCCAGCGAAGACGGGCCGCGGTCGCCTTTTATGCCGGGGTGTACGATCAGACAGGTGTAGCGCTGGTAAATCGTGACCGGAATGCGCCGGGTTAAAAACGGGCAGAGGATAAGTTCGGGATGAAACAGCTCAACCCCCTCCAACAGCCGGGCTTCGTCGCCTAAATGCAATTCGACAGACACGTCATGGCCGGCATCGTTGAGTTCGGTAAAAAAACGCTGGGTCAGGCCTGAGAATGCTGTGGAAACTAATAAGATACGCATGGGATACTCCTGATTACTCTCGTTTCTGGCTGTCGTAGCCCATGACGCACGCCCTTCGAAAACATCAGGGTGAAACGGTATTGATGGGCGGGACAACAAACACGCCCGGCGACGGCATCGCAGCCAAACCGCCGGGCAACATCGCGGTTAACCGCCCTTGCCGATGCCGCGAATCAGCGGCCCGAAGAACTCTACGCAGCCGGCGGTCGGGCATGCGGTTTGCGCCCGATATTCCTGAGTGCGGATCGGCGTCGGCTTGGGTTGCTTGGTGCTGTAACCGCGGCCGGGGGTACCGGCCTGAACCGAGCCGACCCAAAACAGGCCCAGCCCGGCGACAGCAAGCAAACCGCGGATGGAGTGTTGTTTTAACTTAATGTTTTTCATGATAATTCTCCTAACAATATTGGATTAAGCGTTGCGGCGGCGGCCGGCCAAAGCAAGCAGAGCCGAACCGAACAGCCAGAAAGCGCCGGGCAGCGGTACCGCCGCGACGCCGATTTCGCCGGTGGTATACAGCTTGGAAAAATCCCAGCGCAAACCGTTGGCCAAGGTCGCGAAGCGAGTATCGATCCGCGTGAACTTACCGGAGCTGCTGCCCCAGTCGAACAAGTCGAACACATCGCCGGCCTGGGCCGCGAAGTTGTCCCACCACATCAGTTGCAGCACACCGCCGAAATTGAGGTTGCCGGCTACTTGCAATTGATCGAACTGCTGACCGGCTTCGAGACCGCCGATTTCGGCCAGATACAGGTTCTCGCTGCCGAAGCTGGCGCTACCGCTGTTGGCCACCAAGGCCGGCGAATTACCCAAGGACAGGCCGCCTTCGTAATAACTGGTGCCGGTGCCGCTCAACAAGGCACCGTCGCGCACCACCACCTGGCCGAAAAACACGGCGCCGGCATCGCGCCCGACCCGCAATTCGCTGCCGGATTGCAAAGTCACATCGCCCCAGAATGCGGTTTCGCCGTTGCCGGACAGCACGATTCGGCCGGTTTTGGCGTTGGTCACGGCGCCGGTTACGCTATTGGCACCGAAACCGACCTGCAGCAGGCCGCGATTTTCCAGGCCGCCGGCAAAATCGGCGGCGGCATTTTGCAGTTGCAATTGGCCCTGATTGATCAACATACGGTCGGTGTGCAAGCGGGCCAGATTGCCGCTGGCGCCGATCAATTGGATACTGCCGGCGTTGTCGACGCTGCCACCCAGTAAGCGCATCTGCTCGCCGCTACCGACCTGCACCCGGCTGGCGGCATCGATTTGCAAGCCGCCGTCCAACGTACCGGCCCCGGTCAACGCGGCATTTTGCAGACGAGTGCCGCGCTCGGCCGCGGTATAGCCACGATTCAAATCAAACGCCACGCTTTGGCCGGCGCTACCGCTCACGACAAGACTGCGCACGCTGGCATGGGCGCTGCCCAAAATAGTGGCGTTACCGCCCGGATTGACGACAACATCATGCGGTTGGCCGGGCGCGAAACCGAAACTGCCGAAGCCGGCGTAATTCCAGCGCGCGGCATCGTCCCAAGCCCCGTTGCCGTTACCTTGCCATTCCGGATGCAAGGTCAGTACAAAGCCTTCGGCTTCAGCCCCTTCGTGCGAACCGAAGCCGACGATCTGGCCGTAACGGTTGATGCCCAAGGCGTGGTGCAAGGTCCAGCCGTCCGCTGCCAGCCGGTTCAAGTCGTAAATCCGGCCGTTATTCCACAGCACGGCATGCATGGCGTTGTCGGTGGTGCGCGAATAGCCGACGATCTGACTGGTATCGTTGATGTCCGAAGCCCGACTGTCGCCGCCCAGACTGCCCAGGTCTTGCATCCGGCCGTTGGCGTAATGAAAGGCGTGGGGGAGGTACTCATCCGGACTCAACGAACTGTAGCCGACCACCTCGCCGGCGTTGTTGATCGCCGTACCTTCGCTGGTATCGCCGCCCAGGCCGCCAATCGTTTGGCCGACGCCGTCGCGGTACAAGTGGGCAAGCGAGCCTAGCCCGTTCGGACCGGCCACGTAACCGGCGGCGTCACCGCGATTGTTGATCGCATTCACGCCCCTCCCGCCGGTTTTCAGCAACGTACCGTTGCGGTAGATCACGCCGGCAACGCTCCGGTCCCCTACCAAGGTACCTGCGATATCGCCGTGGTCGTTGATCGCCCATGACAGGCTTTTACGGCTATCCGTGCTCAAGCCGGTCATCTCGTTGGCGCCGTCCCGCCGGATAAAGAGTTGATTGGTATACGGATGGTCGGCATCGACATTGACCGAGGCCACGACGTCGCCCCGGTTATTGATCGCGTAAGCTTGTACCGATTTGCCGCCGACGGTGATTTCCTCAGCGCTACCGTTACGGTAAATGTAGGAACGGGTAACGCTTGGTTCCCGGTCCTTACCGGGCAGATTGTTCAACAGCAGGATTTGGCCCTGGTCGTTGATGTCGCGGGCAACGCTGTTGCGATCACCTTGCAGACCGGTACCGGCAAAATCGTAACGGGCCGCGGCGGCGGCCGGAACCGCCGCCAACGATCCGCCGGCCAGCACCGCCGCAACAGCCCAAGGCAGAGGTCTTATCTGAAAAATTGGGAATGACATGGTTATCTCCTGGAACAGTTCGAGTCGGATTCAGCAAGGCCGGCTCAAGCCGCCTGGCCGCCGGCATCCGGATCTTCGTCGCTAGTCCAGGCTACGGTTACCGACTGAGCCGGACCCGTCGCTACCCAGCCAGCGGCCGCATTCGCGCCGCCGATCACTAAAACCGCTAACCAGAAAGCGCGACCAGCCGCGCGTTGTTTACCAACAAGTAATCTGTACATCTGAGTTCCCCCAAAACGAATGAATAAAAACCGGCGGACCTAACAGCCGCAGCCTGGGTCCGTTGGGGGATAAGGTAACAATTGCCGGTTTTAGAAGCGCCCTACGTGGGGAGGGTAGCGGGAGTGAAATATTACCTGGCGGGGGAGGCTGGTTCGGTAACGGGCGTACCGCCAGGGCGTTGTTTTATTGGTCTATGGCAAGCCAGGGCTATTGGCTGATGGAGTTTATTTCCATTTCGCAGATCATTAAGCAAGCGCCGGCGCAATACGGCAGAGCCTATCTTTATTCCGAAACCGACGATAACGATTTGACGTATTTCATCGTTCATCAACTGGAAGTCATCAGAAAAGCCATAACTGCTTTACATCAATATATGGAGAAGAAAGCGGCGGAGATATTCGAGATAGAGCAATGCCTGGAAGGCTCGGCTTTACAAGGAAAATTAAACCACAGGCAGTTGGCGATTCTGAGACATGCCCTGGATCACCCGACGACCATCTACACCATCCAGCAACATCAGGCCGCCCATAAACTCAGCTACCAAACCGCGCGCACCGATTTGCTCAAAATGGCGGACGAATTTCATATCCTGAGCAAGCGCAAATATGGAAATGCCTTCGTTTTTTTAGCCCCCCCGATCTCGAACAGAAACTGACTCAACTGGAAGCACGCTATAAAGCCAAATAAGGGCCATAGCGGATTAAGGTAACATTTGTTCGGAAGCGGGAATAATTTGGGGTGTTTTGAAATTTTTGGGGGTTGCTATCGGCCAAGAGCGGACGTTGGCTGTCGCCAATAGCAGCCAATCGCATTTGAACAAATGATGACGCGATAGTTCGTGAACTAAAACTTTGCTAATCTCAACGCCTTCGACTTTAAGATTGGGATGTCTGCATATGTTCAGGATTATGTTGCTGTTGGTGTTATCGTGTTTTTACAATGTTTCTTTATCCGCCAGCTTTGATTGTAATAAAGCTAAAACCAATATTGAAAAGCTTATATGCGGAACTCAGCAGCTTTCCGAATTAGATTCGAAGCTAGAAGATACCTATTCGAATCAACGGAAAAGATTTAGGCCGGTCGAAGAAAACAGTCAAAAACCAAACAATGCCGACGAAGATCGTTTGGTTGCCGAACAAAAGCATTGGTTAAAACACTCTCGAAACGCTTGCTCGGACGAAGCCTGCTTAAAACAAGCCTACACCGACAGAATCGATGCGCTGGATCCTTTTGCCGATGGCATCATAAGTTGTGAAAACATGCGCAAATTTCCAGAAAGGATTTTTATCGAAGGCGTCGATTTGGGTTCCGGGCACAACTCGCCTATTGAGATCGATTACGGCTGCCCTGAAAGCTTGGCATCATTGCCATTTATGAAAAACCTACTTGATTTGACTGAATCGATACGCCAGGAAGCGTTTGGCCACGGTCACTGTTCCGGTTCGATCATTCATGCGCATTGGCGTTACTACCATTTTGATTTGGCAAAGGCCGGATTTGCTCCGCTGATTTTCCTTGAGCAAGCAAAAATTGATCAAAATCCGGATGACGAGCGTTCGTTTGCCCGACTAAGGCCTGCTATTCTCCATAAAAACCTGCTGGGTTATTTCCAGCAGTGGTCAGAAAAAAGCCTCTATAACTCTCAGATGCACAACCAGTTTTTTTCCGAATTTGACAAGGCATTACCTCAGCTAGCCGCGCATTACAAAAGTTCTTTCAACATGACGGAAACGCAAGCCACAGAGGCTGCTAGGCATGCGCTTATGCGCCTTGTCGACAGAGCCGCCGGAAGTTTCCCAAGCGAAGCCTATATCCCGGAATCCAAACTCGTCACGCTAGTTAGGGAGTCGCAGACCACCCTTGAAGACTTTAAGGCCCAACTGGTTGAAACCACCGATAATGGTCAACCCATCCCCAAACAACAGATATACCAAGCGTTGAAAGCGGCCTTGCTGCATGATCGGCCAAAAGCTTTCATCGCGACTTTGATGGAAAAACTCAGTTCTTCAGATTTGGCTGGTTTCGAGAACGGCTCTGAACCGTTGCTGTCATTAACTATTGGTAATCACGAAAATTTGCGTTTTTTATTGGAAAAACAAATATCGGTTAATGTGGCGAACGATTTTGGCAAGACCGCGTTGTTTTACGCCATTGGCGAAAACGATCACGAAGCGACAGAACTTTTATTAGCTCACAAAGCCGATGTAAACCATTCCTATAAATTGGCGGCAGAACTCCGGAACGGCGATGAATGCGTCTATCCAGACCTTAGCCACACCAAAAGAACGCCGTTGATGCATGCCGCGCAACACGCCGATGTCGACATGCTGAAATTGCTAATCAAGCATGGCGCCAATTTGAACGCTGTCGATGAACGCGGTTTCAATGCATTGGATTTTGCCGTCGTCATGGCAAAGAACAAGGAAAACGAAGCCTACTTAAAGTCGCTCGGTTTGGAGCAAAATTTACCTGCGTATACTCCGGAGGCAACTAGCAATGAAGTGAAACTATCCTCGATTGTTCCCATAGACGGCTACATAAACAAATTAAATATAGCCCCTTTACGGCCTGATATTTTATTGGCTTCCGTAATTCCCTGGGACAAACTGGTTCCCGATGATGTCCACGGTCTCTATTTATTTTCGCTCGCAAATCCGGATCAGCCGAAAGTTATTTCGCATGTTCCAGCAATTTATGCCAATGATTTTGCGGTGAGTCCAGATGGCAAAATACTGTATTTAATCAGCCTATGGTATGACGGAGCACCAGCCGACAAAAAATATGGTCTGTTTATCGTAGATATTTCTAATCCGGAACAGCCAAAACTCATCGAGAGAATCGATGGTTCGTTCATGACCTTGCATTTATCAGGCGACGGTCAATATTTATATCTTCAAGAACGTGACCGCCTTCCTAATAGCTTGTCACGCGGAACCTTGGTGTATAGACTCGGAAAAGACACTCCGAAATTAATTTGTACAAATCCATTCAAACCCGAGGGTGGCGCCGCAATATTCGCCTATTCATTCACTGAGTTTAGCGATGCTCATCAACTCGCAATTTCTTCCAGTTCTAGGGGCTTTTCTCTTTATGATGTTAAAGAACCCTGTAAACCTAAAACGGTATTCGACAATGCATCGTCTGATGAATTTGGACCTAATCTCGTCGGTCTATCCGATAAAACTGTGGTGAGTGGTATTGGTGGGCTTTACAAATATCAAGTTGCCGAACCACCGACTAAACTTTTCGGCTACTCATGGTCATCGGGTTCTCAATATTTCACTGCAAATGAGAGGCTAAATTTACTAGCCGCAGTTTTCGACAAGAATGTTGCAGTATTTAAGAACAAACCAAACGGACGTTTTGCACTGATTGGGCAATATCGATCAGATGAAAAAGGGCTTGGCGATGTGCATATTTCGGATGCTGGTCGGATATATATCGGCGGCAAGGGTAATTTGAGAGTCGGAAGCGTACTGTCCTTGCTTTAATTCAACACAAAGAATGTCAAACGCGGCGGAATTGTAGGTCTTTGTTGATTGTCCGCATAGGGTCGACTCAGGCCTTCCAGCACTAGATTAAACGCAACGCCCTCAACGTGTCTAGCGGATGGATTATTCAGCCGGCCCAGCTAACAATCGTTCCACATGCCGATAACTCAACCCGGAAATGCCGGATTTCTGCATCGATTGTTTCAGCGAATAAGCCAGCGCCGAGGCGAGGACGCGGGAATAGTACGGCAGGGTTTCCAGATACACCGGCAAGGCGGCGTCGATGGTTTCGGCTTGTTGCAGTTGTTGTTCGAGTTGGCGGCGGCGGTCGGCGATTTCTTCGAGGAAGGCGTTGTCATTGGCGCAGGCGTCGGATAGCTCCAGCGTCCAACTTAAATCCGCTTGTAATTCGCAAGCGCCAATGAAGCGGCCGGATTGGGCCGGCGGCCATTGCTCCGGCGCGATCAACGACAGCCGATACTGGTTATCCTTGAAGTACAGCCAATAGGTTTGCCCGGCGGTCGGTTTGAAGCGAATCTGGCTGTTTAACACGAACAGCGAGGTGAACAAGTCGCTGCTGATTTGTTGAAGGTTCTTGGCGGGTACGACCAGTTGCTGCTTGGCTTGTTGCAAGCTGTCCAATAGCGCGACCAAGCCCTTGCCCTGGGGATTTGCCGATTTGTTGATTGAACTCGTCATGCCAAGTGTCCGCTAATCTGCCGAAAGTTTTGCGCGACGCCGGCTACGCGCCGACCGCCGCGGCATCATCGTACCAAAATAGCGGGGTGTCAGTTCCCGATGTGTTCAATACCAAAACACAGGGTATCTGGAAAACGCTGGCGAGATAAGAACGTGCCGGCCCGGATTGCGCGGGCCGGCAGCAAATGGAGACGGCGGCCGCAAAGGCCGCCGATTGCGTCAGGCCGCCAGCCGCCGTTTTTTGGCGAACGACAAACCGGCCGCGCCGGCCAGGAATAAAGTCCAAGCCGCCGGCAGCGGCACCGGCGCGGTTTCCAGGATCAATTGCGGTACTGGATCGGTGCTGTTCTGCGCGCCCGAGAAGTAATAAGGCACCAGCAAATTGCCGTTACCGTCGTCTTGGCTGACGAGGGGATCGATGGCCCCGCCCAACGCGAATTTGCCGCCCAGCTTGGCGTTCAAGTCAGCCAGCGCCCCCGCCAAATCGATGGTCAGAATCGAACCGGTGGTGATGGTGGAGGCCTTCAGATCGGTCTGGCCGTAAAGGGTGCCGTCGTTCATGTCATCGAAGGCCGCCAGATTTTCCGCCGCGCTGGAATTGCCGTTGGTCAGCACATCGACGCCGGTCGAAACCGCGGAAATTTTGTAGTGATCGGTTTCGTTCGGCGATCTGGCGTCACTGGGCGAAAAGATTTTCAAGGTCGCGCCGACGATCTTGCCGGTGATTTGGCTCAAGTCGTAAACAAAATAGTGACGGATGGTAATCTGGGTCGTCGTGTCGGAAAAAGGACTGCCCAGGTCGTAGCGCGGCAAATTATCCGGCGTGGTATGGGAAACAATAGTAGTGGCACCGCTGACAGTTTTTTCGAAGATGCCGAAGTTGGCGGCGTCGACCGTCACCAGGGCGGCGCTGGCGTTGGAACTGATCGCCGGCAACAGCAGCACGGCCAGTAGCGAAGATTTAACAAGATTCATCGTATTCACCTGAGTTTGGAAATGGACTAAAACATGTTGGCCGCATCCTTGGGGGGGGCAGATCAACATCAACAACCGCCAAACCGCAAGGGTCCGGCGGCATGCAACAGCACGACCTGGATGCGCCGAAGCTGTCGGTACTTGCAGTAGCGCGGAAACCGCGAGCGAATCGCGGTTTCCGAACTGCGGTTAACCGGGGGCGTGCTTTGAGTTGTGCTTCGACGCATCAGCCCGGTTACTGGGCGGATACTGTAATCGGTCCGGCGCTGCGCTTCCCCCTCCCCAGAGAGGGTATTTGCAGGTGAATATTTCACAAACGGCAAAATGTGCTACGGCCGGGTTTCCACACCGTCAGCCTTTCAGCCGTTTGGAGGATGAGCCAATCTGGGGGTAAGACTTGGCTTGTTGCGGTTTAGAACGACATCTCGATTCCGACCCAATACGCTCTGGGCGCACCGGGCCCGATGAAGGTGCTGCTCAGCCAATCCCTGGAGTTGTAATTCCAGCCACTCGGACCGATGGCACCGCGCTCCGACGGCGAAAACGGATTGGTACCCAGCCGCCCGGCCGTCGCATATTGCCGATCGAACAAGTTATTGATCATGCCGAACACTTTGACCGTCTTACTGACTTGGTACTGGGTTTTCAAATTAAAGATGGCAAAGCCGGAGACGCTGCCGGCATCTTTGTATTGGCGGCCTCTGACCAGGATCGAATTACCCAGTTGGTCGGTGGTGTAGTAATACTGGTAGGCGCCTTGCTGATGGTCGTTGTTTTCGTTACCGCGCACGAAGGAGGCGGTGTGCGCCACCATGTTGATGCCGAACTGCCATTGCTCGGTTACATGAAAATTCAGCGAAGCGTTGATGTTGTGCAACGGTACGCCGGGCATACGGTCACCGGGGTTTACTTCGATCATGTCCTGCAAGGCCACAATCGGCCGCCCGCTCGAATCGTACAATTGCTGCCCGAAATCGGCATTGACATCGCGCTGAGCAGCGCTGCTGTTGTGCGGACTCAGCATGAACAGATGCGACTGGAAGGTAGCGTCGGTATAGCCGTAGTTCAGCGAGAAATCGACGATGCCGGCCTTGCCGGAAAAACCGAACTCGATCCCCTGCCGCCGGGTCTCGCCGATGGTGTCGAAAAAGCTGCGGTCGGCGGTAATGCCGACCAGATAAATGTCGTTGCTGACATCGGTGCGGTAGACGCCGGCATTCCAATTCCAATCGCCGAAGACTTTGCCGCGCACCCCAAATTCGTAAGAACTCGCGAAAATCTGCGGCAGAAACGGATCGCCGGACAAGGCGGTCGGCAAGGTGCAAGAGCCGCCGATTGTCGCCAAACTTTTCGGTATTGATTGCGAGTTGGGGTCGCCCGGATCTTGCGGCACCATGGTGCCGTCGTAAGCGCAGCCCAGTTCCACAGTGGACGGCGTCCGCGTGCCCCGGCTCCAGTTAAAGAACGGATTCAAGTCCTTGTAAGGTACATCCTGGTTTTTGAACGGCAGATAACTAAAGCCGGCCGACGGGTTGAACGAGGTGTAGTCGAAGCTTTCCGAAGTTGGGGTTTCGCTATATTGGCCCAGGCCGTAGTACGGGTTTTGCGAGTTATAAACGTCATTTAACCAGCGTTCGTCGTTGTAGTTGGGTGTATCCCCACACGAGGCCAGATCGCTGCCGTTGCACAAAATGACCGTCGGCCGGTATTGATTGAGGTCTTTGATATCGCTCAAACTTTCGAAACCGGCACGGGTACGGGCCCGCATCCGGTTTTTGACGTTGGTGCGATTGAAGCGACCGGAAACGCTCAGGTGCAGATTATCCACCGGTGAAAACGTCTCGCTGAAATAGCCGCTGAGGGTGCGGGACACGCCGCTGAAGGAGTTGTTGTTGATGTCCTGCTGGCTGGCGGTGTAAATCGGATCGATGTTGGCCGGGTCCAGATACACCCGGTGGCTGGCGTCGATCAAACCAAGGCGCTGGCTGGTGTCGAAATCGGTCGAGGCATAATCGATAGAGCCGCCGAACATGAATTTATGCCGCTTGTTGTTCCAGTTCAATTGCAGCGAGGCGCCGTCGGTGATCTGGCCGATGTCGGTTTTGCTCAATACCCCGATCGGGGTGCCCGGCATGTAACCGGTCGGCGAGTAAATCGGGTCGGGATTGATTGGATCGGTGTTGTCGCCCGCGGCACCGTTGCGCGGGCCGGACACCCTCTCGTAACGCACGGTGCTGCAGCCGGTGCTCAAATTCAAAGGATCCAACGGATACAGATTATTACTGTCCTCTACCGTCAAGTTCTTTTTGTTTATGCTCGTCGGATCCAGGGTACTGGTGCCGGTAAACGGATCGTAGATAAAAAGACCGTAATCGATAATGCCGTCACGATTAGCATCCTGATAGCGGCACACCGGCTCGCCGGTCAGTGTGCCGTTAGCCTGTAAGACTTGGTCTGTTCCCGCGCCCCCGACATCCATTTCCGAAAATCCTTCGTAAATATCGCCGGCAACCGATTTACGGTTGCTGTCGCGGCGGTAAATTTGCCCGGTGACACTCCACTCGTCGTTCAAAAACAGTTCGCCGCCCAAGGTGTATTGCTGGAGCTGATTTTGGGTGCTGTCCGGCGAAGTAAACACCGAGGCCGGCTCCTGCCGGTACAAATCGGTCGGAATCAAGCCGTTTCCCAACAGGTTGTTGCCCACCACCAAGGTGCTGAAACGCAGATTGTAATTGTCGCCGCGCACATCGAAACGAGCGAAACCCTGGTTGACCTGGGACGGCGAATTGTCTCGCCAACCTTCTTCGTCGAATCCGGTAAAGGACACGAAAGCGGCGACGGTACCGTTGTTCCAACCGGCGGTCAGCTCGCCCTTCTTCCGGTCCCACGATCCGCCGGTAAACCGCAAGTTGACGCCGCTATCGTCAAAACCGTTTTTGGTGCGTAGCGACAAGGCGCCGCCCAGCGTATTCAATCCGAACAACGGATTGGAACCCGGAAATACGTCCATGCTGGACAAGGCGTTCATCGGGATCAAATCCCAATTGACGATATCGCCGAAGGGTTCGTTCACCCTGACGCCGTCGATAAACACCGACAGGCCTTGCGGCGTACCCAATTGCGGCGACGCCGAAAAACCGCGGTAGCTGATATCCATCTGGAACGGGTTGCCCTGGTAATCGTTGACGTTAACCGATTGCAAATGGCTGTTCATCAAGTCGCCCATGCTGGTGGCCAGGGATTCCTTGATGTCTTTGGCGGAGATCGACTGAATGTTGCCGGCGATTTGCTCTTTTTCCAGTTGCAAACCTTCGAGCGGGCTGATCTTGGCGGTGGGTTTGCCTTCGACGATGACACTATCCAATTCGTTGGCTTCGACTTCGCGCTCTGCCGCCGGACATTGGCGGGCACCAAACATCAGGATCAGCGCTAGGAGCGACCAAGAGAACGTAGTTCGGCATCCGCAGACTGAGTGCGGTGAATAGCGATCGGAAAGCGACAACATGGGAAAGGTCAGTGGTTGGTAAGTTGGCCTCGTGCGAGGATGGCTCTAACGAAAACTGCGCGATTCTAATCGGCAACCTCGTCGAGGGATACAGGAAAAATTCCTTATATTTCAATAATTTTTTAGGATTTTTTCCTGCGCTTTATGCAGCAATATGCCTGCTAGAATGAAAAACAGGTCTCGGTAGCGAAGACCGAATTCTTCGACTCGTCAGCACGCTTATGAATATTTACAAGACGGTGTTATCCGGCGCCGGTATCGCTTCAGTAGCCATGATTTTCGGCGGCGCCCTGCAATGGTCGACCGGCGACCAAAACTCGCTCGCTCCCCCTAAGCTATTGATTGGCAATGGTGCAAAGCCGATTCGGCCACAACCAAACGCCGCAATGGCCAATACATCGAGCAATGCCGACTTGGCATTGGCCGATACCGACCCGAAAACCCTATCGCCTAACGAGCCAAATCCGGCTCCCGCGGGGAAATTACCTGGTGTGTTTCGCGGCGACTGGGGGGAAACCCCGATCTATGCCGCCAATGACCGGGTCAACTACGCCGGCTCGGCCTATTTGAGCCTACAAGCCGAGAATCAAAACCAAGTGCCGGACAGCAGCCCTAACTACTGGCGCTGGTTAAAGACCTTCAAGGCCGCCGACCTGGAAACTTGCCGAACCGCAAAGGCCGGCGATGATCTGACCCGTTGCGACTATAGCGAGAACACGAGCCTAAAGGATCGAAATTTAGCCGGCGCCGTGCTGTTCAAAGCCCGTTTGGGCGGCGAATTGGGCCGCGCTGATTTGAGCGGCGCCGATTTATCCGGCGCGGCAGTGATCGGTTCGCTGGTCATCGGCGCCGAAACCCGGGTGGCCGGCGCCAATCTGTCCAGCTTGCAATCGGACGGCAACAACCCGCTGATCGCCGAATCGGCCAATCTGAAACAAACCAACTTCAGCCAAGCCAATTTGTCCGGCGCCAAACTGGCCGGCGCCGACATGTCCCAGGCGCAATTGGCCCACGCCACCATGACCGGCGCGGAACTCAGCGGCACCCAATTGGCAAACGCCGACATGCGTAACAGCAACCTCAGCTACGCCAATTTAGCCGGCGCCGCACTGACCGACACCCGGTTGCGGGAAGCTAATCTGTCCGACGCCAATTTAAACGATGCCTTACTTGCCGATGCCGATCTGCAACAGGCCAACTTAGCGGGGGCGGAACTCGGTGGTAGCGATCTGTCCGGCGCGGATTTACGCGGCGCCGACCTCTCGGCGGCCAAAGGCAGCGAGCGGGCCATTATCGATAGCCGCACCCAATTTCTGTCCGCCATCTGTCCGGATGGCGTGACGGTCGACGGAACCCAGGTAACCACCTGCGTTGGACACGGCTTCTAGCCGATTCCAATGCTCAAGGACGAGCAAACCCTCCTCAATAGCAACGACACACAATTTATCGAACTAAGGAGAAACCATGAAACACACATCACTTGCGGCAGCAATGCTCGCCGCCTTTGCCGTCTCCGGATCGGCCATGGCCACCGGCCTGGTAACGCTACCGGCCACCGGCTTTGCCGTCCCCGGCGGCACTTCGGCCTACGCGACCTGCAACCTGACCGGCGACTTCGGCTCTTTGGAGTCGACTCCGCCAACGTTTTCGCCCAACGGCGGCGCCAACAACACCTGCGCGGTGCCCAGCAATAATCCGCCGGTCAGCGGTTACTCTCTGGTCGTCAGCACCCCGCGCAATATCCGCATCAACAACATCACCATCGGTACCGTAACCGACCAAGTCTGGCGTAACGCCGCCGGAACCAGTTGCGTTTACGCCGCTAAAATCCGCCTGAACAACGTCGACTACAACCCGTCGTCAGCCGGCACCCAGTATTTCGAAGTCAACGATTTCAAACGCGCCGGCTTTCGCAATCGCGGCCCGGTTTCCGCCGGCTACAATTTCGTCACCCGCGGCGGCTCGGCATCGGATGAAGTCTTATTCCGCGTCGGCTTGACCTCTACCTCGGTCGCCCACGTCGCCGGCAGCACGGTAGCGCAACCCTTGACCTCGGTCGCCCCCATCAGCGACAACTGGGTGGACTTTACCTCGGACGTCAATTTCATGGACCCGGACGGCTCATCAATGCGTGATTCGTCTTGGTTTTACGTGCAAAGCGGCTGTACTTCGGCAACGCCGACCGCCGTGACCGGCGCGTTGCGCTTCCGTCAAACCGGTCAGGAAGGCCAACCCGTTGTGGAAATCAGCGTGGACGGTTTCGCGCCGGCCGGTGCCAATACCAATCAATAATTAACCAATTCTCCGGAATCGATCGGACGCTTCGTCCGACAGTAAACCGGCGCAACCGCGCGAGCAGCATAAGCTTGCGGTTGCCCCGGCACCTTAAGCTCAGGCAACTCAAATCAAATAGCTGCGGTTGGACCGGAGCCGCGAATATTCAGATCATCTGTAAGCCCTTGCGGCGAAGCCCCATTCAAAGCCCGGACAGTTCCGTCACCACTACCTGCGCCCGGCAAACCAGCGCATCGCGTTCGGTTGCGGCAAAACGGTCCAGGTTGCGATAGACCATGCTCAGGCGTGGATTGCGCTGTAACTGGTCGCGGTGGCGGATGAAAAAATGCCAGTACAGCGCGTTGAATGGACAGGCGCGCTCGCCGCTGCGGGCTTTTTTATCGTAATGACAACCCTTGCAATAGTCGCTCATCCGGTCGATGTAGGCCGCGCTGGAGACGTAAGGCTTGGTGGCTAGCAAGCCGCCGTCGGCGAATTGGCTCATGCCCAGCGTGTTGGGCAGTTCCACCCATTCGAAGGCGTCGATATACACACCCAGATACCAGCGATGCACCGCCTCGGGCGCCAAGCCGGCCAGCAATGCGAAATTGCCGATTACCATCAGCCGTTGGATGTGGTGGGCGTAAGCGTATTGCAGCGACTGGCCGATGCAGGCCGCCAGACAGTTCATCCGGGTTTCGCCGGTCCAGAACCAGGACGGCAGCGGCCGGGTATGATCGAAATGGTTGAGTTGCGCGTACTCGGGCATCTTGGCCCAGTACACGCCGCGCACATATTCGCGCCAACCGATGATTTGCCGAATGAAACCTTCGACGGCCGCCAGCGGCGCTTGGCCCTGGCGATAGGCTGCTTCGGCTCGCTCGACCACTTCGCGCGGGCTGAGCATTTTAGTGTTCAACGCAAACGACAGCAGCGAATGAAACAGCCGCCAACTGCGCCGGCTCATCGCGTCCTGAAAATCGCCGAACTGGGCCAAGCCATCGCTGATAAACGCGTCGAGTTGCTGTAACGCTTCCGCCCGATTCAGCGGCCAGCGAAAGTCTTCGGCGTCGGCCGCGCCGAAACTGTTGACGCCGGCAACGACGATCTGTTGCCACAGCGCGGTATGGTCATGCCGCGGCCGGTTGTCGTAAGCCACCGCCGGCACGCCGGGCCAGGCCTTGCGGTTATCGCGGTCGAAATTCCATTGCCCGCCCAGCGGCCGTTGCCTGTCGTCGAGCAATATGCCGTGTTTGACCCGCATCCGCCGGTAGAATTTTTCCAGCAACCAATGCGGCTGGGCGCCGAAGCATTGGGCGGCTTCGTCGCGCTCGGTGTAGAAATGTTCGCTGTCGCAGGCCCGGCTGACGATAGCCAGGTTTTGGCAATAGTCCTTTAACTGCCGATCCAGCCGCCATTCGTCGGGCAACTGGTATTCGAAGCGCTGCGCTTGAAAGCGGTCGATCAAGCAATCCAGATTGGCGGGCAGCGCTTGCCGGTTGCCGGCATCGTCGATTTTCAGGTAATGCACGCGATGGCCTTGAGCGGCCAATTGCCCGGCAAAGTCGCGCATCGCCGCAAAAATACCGACGATTTTTTGGGCATGGTGCAGCACGTAATCGGTTTCCTGGCGGATTTCCATCAGCGTGTAAATCACGTTCGGGTCGCTATCGACCAACCAGCTATGCAGCGGATTGAGCTGGTCGCCGAGGATCAAGCGCACTGTGGTCATGGCGCGGTTACCGCAGGCCGTTGGCGGCGACAGCGTTCCGAGCAATATTTCACGGCATCCCAGTCTTTTGCCCATTTCTTGCGCCAGGCAAACGGCCGGTTACAGACCGGGCAGACTTTCGACGGCAGCGAAGCCTTGCGATGCATCAAAACTCCAATTCGGTTTGCATCCAGCCGCTGGCGGCTCGAGCTTTTCGACGCGGCGCCGGCCGCTGGCGCGAACCGTGTTTGGCGACGATGGCGGCCTTGGCGGCTTTGACTTCGGCCTTGCCACGCACGGCATAAAGTCTGGCTTTGGCTTGTCGGGTGGCGATTTCCAGATCGACCGGCGGTTCGGCAATATCGACGCCGACCTTGACCCCGCATTGCTGTTGCAGTCTGGCCGGCATCCGCCAAGGTTCGAACAGCCATGCCTGTGGCACCCGCCGCATGGCCGGCAGCCAATGCCTAACGAAGTGGCCGTGCGGGTCGTGGTCGCGAGCTTGTTTGATCGGGTTATAGACGCGGGTGGCGTTGATGCCGGTGGTGCCCGCCTGCATTTGCATTTGGCTCCAGTGAATGCCAGGCTCGTAATCCAGAAATTGCCCAGCAAGCCAATGGCCGACCGGCTGCCAGTGCAGCCACAGCGGATAGCTGGCCACCGAAACCAGCATGGCCCGCATCCGGAAATTCAGCCAACCGGTCTGCTTCAACATCGCCACGCAGGCATCCACCAGCGGCCAGCCGGTGCGGCCGTCGATCAGGGCTTGAAAATGATGCGGATTCCAATCGGCTTCGCGCAGACCGTCGTAGCCGCGATGCATATTTCTGAATTCCAGCTCCGGCTCGCTTTCCAGTTTCTGGATGAAATGGCAATGCCAGTAAAGACGGCTGACGAAAGCCGTCAGACCGGCCCGGCGCGGGTCGCCTTGCGGCAAGGCAGCGATCTGGCGGCGGCTGGCTTGCACCACTTCCCGCAGACTCAGGCAACCGAAGACCAGATACGGCGACAGCCGCGAGCAGGCAGTTGGTGCCGATAATGGCGAGGAGATGCCGCCGCGATATCCGCGGCTGCGTTCGAACAGAAAATCGCGCAAGGTTTCGATGCCCTGGCGGCGCCCGCCCTGTTGCCGCTGCGGCGGATCGGATTGGGTCAGGCCGAAGGTCTGTGGCTCGGGCAACGTCATCGGTAGCGCCGGTTGCAGCCATTGGTCGGTCGTCGGTGCTGCGAGACAATTCGCGGCCATAAGTTTTTCCCACTCGGCCTGCCACAGATCGCGATCCTGCAGGCGGCGCACGACGCCGAATTGGGGATATTCGTGCCAGGGCAAACGCCGAGTCCGGCACCAGCGCTGCACGGCCAAGTCGCGCTGAAAGCTGAGCCAGTTGCCGGTTTCCTGATGCGAATATAAGGCCGCGAATGGCGCCTGCCGCCACAGCCGTTCCAGTACATCGACCGCTTCGCCGATTTCAACCCGCAAGCCGCCACCGCGTTTTCGCAGCGCCAAATCCAGGTCTAACAGACTTTCCCGCAGAAAAAGGTAATGTTGGCTTGCCGCATCGGCCGCGGCCCACAGGCTGGGTTCGATGATGTACAGACACTGGATCGGACCATGGCGGCAAGCTTGCCACAGCGGCGCGTGGTCGTGCAGGCGCAGATCCCGCTTGAACCAAACCAGGCTATAGCGCATCGCTCAATGCCAGCCCTGACGCCAGGTAGCGGTGTCCTGCAAAGCCCGCCACGGCAGTAGTTGGATGCGCTTGCTGTGCACCGCTTCCAGCTCGATCAACTCCAACGGCAACGTCGGATCGTCGGGCCATAGCACTTTACTGACGATGAAATGCTTTTCCTTATTTTGCGGCGCGACGGCGGTCCATTTGCTGAGCAGCAATTTACGCGGATTGAGTTTGGGCGGTTTGGTTGGGTTCATGACTGGCGAGATGCGGGCGTTTAGTCTGCGAGCTTACCAGTCGATCCGGATTTGGCGAGATTTTGCAGCCAAGGTGCGAATCGAATGCGCAACGGGGCTCCCGCGTTCGCGGGAGCGAGGGTGGGGTTCGATCATTTGTAGCTTGGTAGTTATAACCAACTACCAAGCCCAATCAATTCCCCGGCTGCAAGGTTACTTCGACTTCGCGGGTCTGGCCGTTGTTGACCAGCTGCACTTTGACGACATCGCCGATTTTCTGTTCGTCCAGGCGGGCGAACAATTTGGACAAGGAGTCGACCGGCTTGCCGTTGATCGCGACGATGATGTCGCCGGGGATTATCCCGTTCGGCGTGAGTTCGACGCCGCGCAAGCCGGCCTTATCCGCCGCCGAACCGGGTTGTACGCGCAACACCGCGACGCCGGCCGTGCCGGTCAAAGCGGCCAGCCGTTCGTTCATCTGTTGATCGATTTCGATGCCCAGGGCCGGACGAATGTATTTGCCCTGTTTGATCAATTCCGGCACCACCCGCATCACCGTATCCACCGGCACCGCGAAACCGATGCCGGCCGAGGCGCCGCTGGGGCTATAGATTGCGGTATTGATGCCGATCAGGCGGCCGGCGGAATCCAGCAACGGACCGCCGGAATTGCCGGGATTGATCGCCGCGTCGGTTTGAATCAAATGCTCGACGGCCGGACCTTCCTGGCCGCCCAACGAACGGTCCAGCGCCGATACCAGACCGCTGGTCAAGGTCCAGTCCAGACCGAACGGGTTGCCGATTGCGAACACTTTTTGCCCGACCTTCAAATCGCTGCTGGTACCGATCGGCACCGGCGGCGGCCGTTTGAAGCCGACACCGATCTTCAACACAGCAATATCGTGCACCTGGCTGGCGCCGACCAGTGCGGCTTTGTAATCGCGGCCGTCGGCCAGTTTGACGGTGGCTTCGTTGGCGCCGGCGATGACGTGGAAGTTGGTCACCACGTGGCCGGCTTCGTCCCAGATAAAGCCGGAGCCGGTACCCTTGGGTACCGAAAATACGTTACGGGTCCAGGCGTCGCGCACCAGCGCGGCGGTGCTGATGTAAACCACCGAATCGCGGGATTTTTCGAATAGCTCGATGGTGCTTTTCTCGTCGGCCGCCAAATCGCCGCGCGCCGCCACGGTTCGGATCGATGCCGGTTCCGGCGCCGAAAGTCCTGGGCGCCAATTCCAAACGGCTAGTAGTACGGCGGCGACTGCGCCAACCGCGAGCACGCGCTTGACGAAGGGATCGGCAGAATGGGTTTGCTTGGGATCGTTCATGGCGGCCTCCGGCTATTGGGTTCTGATGCCGGCGACATGGTAGCGCGTTTAGCGATTTTCAAGCGCAGACTACCTAAAAGCGGCAGCACAACGCCTGAGGTTTAGGCGTCCCACTGCAATCGGAAACACGCCTCGTCTTCAGCGTATTGGCGAAAACCCAATTTGGTATAGAACGGCAGGACGGGGTTGGCTTTGATGACATTGAGCCTGACCGGCAATGCCTTTTGCCTGGCTATATGTTGTATGTGGATAAGGATTTTTCGGCCGAGTCCTTGGCGTCGATATTCCGACTCGAGCATGATCATCGCCAGCCGGAGATGGTCGCTACATTCGTTCAACACGAACCCGCCGATACGGTGTTCGCCCCGCCAAATGACCTGCCAATCG
This sequence comes from Methylomonas sp. Uni0011, assembly GCF_056850255.1. Lineage (NCBI taxonomy): Bacteria > Pseudomonadati > Pseudomonadota > Gammaproteobacteria > Methylococcales > Methylococcaceae > Methylomonas > Methylomonas sp. Uni0011. Next base: position 25,591 of record NZ_JBVVNO010000009.1, on the reverse strand, counting down.
CTGGGCTTGAGGTTTTGGTTAAAACCGCTTTTCTGAAAGTCTTCGTCCCAACCCCAGGTAGCTTCGATGTAAAGCTGCATAGATTGGCGGTACAGCCCGAACAGCCATTCGGCATCGGCCGGGAGGCCATCGCTCAATAACAGGTCTTTTATGTGTTCGGGAGATTCGGACATGGGTTTATCGTCAGACCCGATTCGGAAACGACACTTCCAGCACCACGCAGCCAAGGTCGGTTTTGAACGGACCGTGCAATTCGCCGGGCGGTCGGCTGGCGTAGTGGCCGGCTTCCAGCCACAGGTCAAAAGCCGCGTCGTACAAACGGCCGCTGACAATGAACACTTCTTCCGGGTAGTCGTGGGTCTTGCCGCCGAATTCGGCAGTGTCGGCCCCCGGCAGGAAGCGGGTCAGACGGGTGTATTCACCGGTTTCCGGATCGAAGCTCAGCGTTAATTGATCCGCCTGGCCTTCCAGACCCGGAATCGGCTGCCAGCCGTCCTGCTTGGCGGGAAATAACGGATTCCAATAAGTGCAAGTCGTTTTCGGCATGATCGGTTAGGCCAATTCGTACAAAATTGCGGCGCATAAGGTCAATCCCAGCCAGTGGTAACCGCCGACCACCAGTGCGTACAGCCCCGGTTTCGGCATATTCGGCGAGATGGCATTGACTGCGGTAAGCGCGGCGCCGTAGCCGGCACCGATCACAAACCCGATTTTTAACGCATCCGTCAACGATGCCGGCCGGATTAAATCGAACAGGATTGCAGTAGCAAAAGCCGCAATCAGGCAGCCCAGCCATGGTCCCAGGTAGTAGATCGCCGACGGCCGCCAGCGTTGCGGACGGCAAAAGCCGACCGCCCGGTCCCAGTATTTGCCGAACAGCGGCGTGAACCAAAGCCCGCCCAACATGAAGTAGGCGGTTCCGGCAATTAACGTGGCAGACAATGTCATACGCAAGCTATGTGGGGTGGGCGGTCAAGCGTTGCAACACGTCGATATCAAACGGAAGCAACCGGGCGAAAGCATGCCGACTTGCGTCGGCATGGCAATATCGGGGTATCAATAATAGACCACAGACGCCGAGCAACTCAGGTCGATGTATCGGGACGCATTGACCACACCTTTGGGCGGTTCGCCGGTAAACGGCGTGGCAACCCGGGTCAGGATCAACTGGCTGACGAAATGCTGCGGAGCGTCGCCCAAGTTGATTTGCGGAATCACCACGGAGGCGTGGTCGATGCGCAAATCAGGAATGTGTTCCAACGTGACTTCCCACAACTCGCCGATCAGCGTGGATTCGACCGTGATGTCGGCCTCTTTGAAGCTATAGTTTTTCTTGCCTAGATCCAGATTGAGTACAGTCGCCGCCGGGAAAATGCCGACTTCCGCCTTGCTGCCTATGCTCAGAGTCAGGTTGGCGCCGCGGCCGGAACATTCGTAAAAATTAGGTTGCTGTACGGCATGCGCAGCACTGGTCAAGCCGCCCGATAGCAACGCGCCGACGATCATCGATGTGTGTTTCAGTTTCATACTCTACTCCAAAGACTAACGATGAAAATATAAGGCCGCCATTCATGGCGATCCTGTTGTTGCCGAGTGTAATCGCTAGATTCTAGCGAATTTACTCAGTTCTTTTACGATAGCCGCAAATCCCTGCCGCCAACACCCTACAGACTTAGGGGGCAGGATCTAGCGCGGATTCCGCTGCACCGTTTTTGTCAGTTTCAGAAACGACCGCACCGCCGAAGCCAAGGCGCGGTGGCAAGGTCTTTTCACGACGGCAGCCCGGTGCCAAAATTTAAAAAGGGTCCGGACGATCTTCGTTACCTAATACCGCCCGAACCAGAAAGTGCGGCGCGGTCTAATCACCGTCCACCGCATCGCGCAATGCCAAAAGATGAGCTTGGTCTTCGCCCGCTAAACCGCCGGCGGCCAACGCATCGGCGCCGGCGAACGACCTGGCGAAATATGCGATACCAATGCACCTCAGGGTCCAGCCACGACAAACCTTGAATTCGCGGAAATCAGGGTTGAAACGTCGAGACCGGCGCTTCGCCAGTCTCCGTTTCGGTCGATAGCAAGATTAACCGGGATACGCTAACGTTTCGCCCTACCTGCGGGGGGTGTTTTTCAAATAATTGGTAGGCTAGACGCCGATTGCCGAGGAACTAAATGCCAAGCGAGAAGGTCGGAAACTCGCCCGAAGCCGCTGTAATGACTCAGAGGTGACTGATATGAAAAACAACAACACACTAAAAACAGCGGGGCTGACCGTTTTATGCGGACTATGGCTGATGCCGGCTTGGGCCGAACACAGCGAACATACCGTCGCGAAAACCCAGGCCCCACCGGTAGAAGAAGTCGAACACGAATTCTACGATTACCACGCCGGCATCACCTACCCCGGCACCTTGCAAAATTATCTATTTCGCCATTTGGAAAAAACCCAGCCGCCGGGCGAGCGAGCATATCCGGAGCTGGAATACCATGACCGTTAACGGTTGACCGCCCCGATCAAGCGCGGCTGAATTTGAGCCGGTTCCCAATCCGGCAGCAGGAGGCTGATGAAATATTTGTTTGATCCCCTTCTCGCGGCGGTTTCGGGTACCGATCGCGCGAAGCGACCCACAATCCCGCCGCTTGGGCGTCTCAATGATTGGAAAAGTTCAGGCGGGACAATGACATTTGGCCCTGAACGGGCGGCCGGTTGCTGCAGAGAAAACGCTGCTGCCGTCGATTAAACCGAACGAGTAGCAAGGCGTGGGAAGCTTACGGACACAAAAAAGCCCAGATTTACTGGGCTTCGTTGACTTGGAGAGATTGGCCGAGACTGCCTGAAACATCATTCAATATTGGATTTGAATATCGAATAACGTTTTATATTATTGTTTTTTATTACCTTTATTCAATGTGTCTTTGCTTTTGGTGCCCGCATTGGTGCCCACTTTTTGCGGGCTTAGCTGGGACAAAGCGGGAATGCAACACAAAAAGCCAGTGTTGCCCGGCAAGATCGTTACATTATCGCACTGACTGAAAGCGCCACGCATGCCGATTTCAGCCACTAAGAAGACCTGAAAACATGCCGGTATATTGTTTGACCAGCTCGGCATCCGCTTTTTCCAGCTCTTCCGGTCTAACTTCCTCGTCAGGACAGCCGGCCATGCTCTTGATGGCCTTAATATCGACCTTAGCCAGCTTGCAGACTTCGACTATCGCCGCTTCCAGCGCCACGCATTTCGCCAGGAACCGCAAGGCCGGGGCTTCGGCTTGCTGATTGCCTTGGTCGGCATAGTCGCAAGCGATCAGCATCAGCGTTCGATTTTTCCAATACTCGATTCCATATTGCCCGACGAGCGCCGTTAGGGCATGAATGCGCTGTGTGTAATCCGCATGGGTGGCGATGTAATGCTTTCGCTCCACTTGCTCCAGAATCGCATCAGCTTCGCTTTCGTCCAGCCTTGCAGCGGCTTCCATGACTAGCGCCGCTTGTTCGTTCGGGGTCAGCCTGGCATAGAGTTTATTCACTTGGGCGGGCTTCATGGTCTGGCCTCCAATAGTTTTTCAAGCCGCTGTAAACGGTCGGCCATTTCCTGCAATTCGATTAGCTTGCCTTGCTCGGCTAAGGCTCGAATCAGCATGGCACCGACATCGGGCGCAACAGAGCCGCTTAGTGTGGCAGTAACGACATTGCCGCCAGTCTCCGGCAAGGTGGCGCCGGTTTCGATAACTACCGGCAAGGCTTGCGGCCTAAGTGGCGGGCATATCCTATCCAGTAGCACTTTAGCGGCCTGTACATCGCCTTCCTTGGCTAATTCGACCAACTTTCTTACAACGTCCGGCATATCCTCGGCAATCGCTTTCCTGAGCAATGTCGCCGGGGTTTTGTCCTTGGGTCGGCCTGCCGGGTTTCCGCTCTGGCCGGGTTTGAATCTAGGTGATGGCATGCTGTTTAATTCCTGTATGTTTCAGCGGATTTTGCAGCCATTTCGGGCCGCCCGCATGTTCTCGCCTGATTGCCGCCTGTTTTTCGTGCTGAATCGAGCCGGGGCATGTGGTAAACAATAGGTACATCCCGCATAGTGAACACTGACGGCCATTTTTCGATAAGCTAAGTTATTGATTGTTGGCGTTTTGCGTTCATATTATGAACACCTGTTCACTATACGGCATGACTTGTTCACCATACGGCATGCAGCGTTCATATAGTGAACAAGCAAATCAATTTTCCGGCTGCCAGTTTCGCCATTCATCGGTCGGCTTGTGGTCGTTGAATTCCCGAAACGTCAGCCGCCAGCGTCGTGCTAGTTGCTTGCTGAAATGACCTTCCAGCATTAGCTTGATAAAACCGTGACTTTCCAGTTCTCGAAAGGCTTCGTGCGCCTTGCCACGGCAACAACCAATACGTTTCTGGGCCTCGCTGATGCTGTAGGCGATAGGTTCATACATGCGCCAATGGGTTTGCATCAGGATTAGCAACTTAACCGCATTGCCGCTTAAATCCATATAAGCGGCAGAGCGAATCATGTCTACTTCCTGTGCGATATAAGCCTTTTTCTTTAGCTTTGTCGCCATTACCTACCCTTAAATCAAGGCCGTATTAAGCCATTTTGAAAACCTTACAAACCTTTGTTTGAACTGGTTTACAGGGTTAAAATGGCGTTGCTGTTGTTTGATATTCGCCGCCTTTGCATTGCCGTGCAGGGCGGTTTTTCGTTGGCTAGTCATAGCTAAAGCCCTCTAACGCAATAGCTGTGCGCTTTGCTCTCGATATGCGCTTGGCAATCTCGGCTTTGGCTTTCTGCTTCTCGATTTCCAGGCATTCGGTCAGGTTTGGCAATAGATCGCAAACGGTCGGAATGCCAAGACCTAACCCCAGCGGATAAAGCTCGACCTCGCCACGCAAGCGATAAGCGGCGTTCTTGCGATCCGTTTCGATTATCAAGCCAAGCGCCCGAAGATCGGCCACAGGCTTACGGGTTTCGCTCCGTGTTGACTTCAGCGACTCGATTGCATGGCAATTACCATCTGCGAGCCTCGATAACAGCTCAAAATGCCGCTGCGGCACTAGCAAACTGCGCTTAATATCGTTGGGTGGCGTGTAATTGATTTTCCTTGCGGATTTATCGCCAATCAGCTTTTTTTGCAGGTCTCTAGCCGCCAGTGGCGAAGTCGATCCGCTGTTTGCTTCGTAAACTTCTGAGCCGTCTACAATCCGCTGGATTTTGTAATGAGTTAGATCATTGCTGTTTGCTTCTGTAGCTGTCATGGTGTCGTCTCCTTTCAGACGTGGGGTTAAGCGATATTGCTTCTGGATGCTTCCAGTTCAATAACCAAAGCTTTTATTTCCGCTTCGGATTTGCCGGCTATGCGTGCGTTGATGATGGCTTGGACTTCATGCGCCGGCCATGCAACACGGTCGCCGCCGATACTAACTGGCTTAGTAAATAAGCCTTTGCTGATTTTTCTATAGAGGGTTGATCTTGAATCGCCAGTTACTTGCGAAACAATTGGCCGGCGATATAGTGGATTGATAACGGGTAATGCTTGAACCATGTTTTCTTAACCTCGTGATTCTGGTTAAGCCGCTGCGGGACTCGCTGCGACATGGTTTTATTTTGGCGGCATAAAAATTTCTTAATTTAAGCAGAATTTAGAAAGGATTTTCCTTTTACTTTTCAAGTATTTGTCGTGATTTTTCTTTGCTTAAAATTATTGCAAGCTTCTTAGCTTCCTTTTCAATTTTGCTTTTAGCTCTCCACTCTGATAAGCCCTTTCCCATTGGCTCAAGTATTTTTTTCAAAGCATCAATATCTTTTGTAAATCCATTCTCTTTTTTTACCGCCACCACTAATTGCGGAAGTTTCTTTCTCATATCATCTGACAGCTTAGGAGGCCTACCGGAATTCTGTTTTGGCTTATTTCTTAACAGTTCGTTTTCTACACGGAGTTTTATATTTTCATCCTCGAGCTGCCGAATTATGTTGATGTAAGAATCAATTAAATATCTAGCTTCATTTGGAGGAGAGTTTTTTGCTTTAATTAAAGCCCTGGCTAATCTTAAATTTGCGTCATCATCAAGACTCACAAACACCTCGTCAAAGTACAAACCGTCCGAAAGGATTAACCGGAAACGGGGGACGAATCCCGCTTGTCGCCTGGCCGGGCTATCCGGTTAAATTGGGTTATACCGCTGCTTTTCGTAATGGCGTCACATTCCAGGCTTTGCCCTTTTCGCAGGCTTCCAGGAAGTTAGCTAGCTTTTGCAAAGCGGCTTTGCGCTCGTCAAAGTAGTCGTGCCGGTTATAGATTCCCTCAACACCTTTGATTTTGTGATTTAAGCAACGCTCGGCAATGTGAGAATCGACACCCAGCGCCGCCAAGTGGGTGCGGGCGGTACGTCTAAAGTCGTGGATCGTGAACGGCTCGACGCCGGGCATGTTGGCTTTGACCTTGGACAGCGCCACGTTCAAGGTGTTTTCGTGGATGTACGGCAAACGCCGGTCTTGATATTGCCGGGCAGGGAATAGATAAACACCATCGGACAGCCGAATAACATCCCGCAACAGTTCAACGGCCTGCTTCGGCAAGGGGATGATGATTTCGGCCTTGGTTTTGGTGTCGCTGGTGGTCAGCCGCCAAGTGGCGTTATCCAGGTCGAATTGATCGACTCTAGCCGTTACCAGTTCGCCTTTTCTCACACACAGCATTAACAGCAGCTTGAAGGCGTATTCATTCAACGACGCAAAGCCTTTGGTTTTACGCATGGCCTCGAACAGAATCACCAGCTCTTCACGGGATAGCGCCCGTGTTCTGGCCTCTTCCTTGCCGCCAGCGTCGGACAAGTCGAACGCCGACGCCGGGTTAAACTGGATGATGTGGCGTTTGATGGCATAGTCGAACATCCTCTTAGTCCAGCGCAACACGTCATTGGCAATAGTCGGCGCCCCACGCTCAACGATAGCTTCCAGCATGTTGGATATGTCCATCGGTTTGACATCCTCGACCGGAATTTTGCCGATGTTGGGCTTAATGTCCTTCTCGATCCTCGCCCTAACAATGTTGGGATGCTTCCAGCGGCCTAGGATGGTTTTTTCGAAATACTCTTCCGCCAGTTCCGCCACGGTAAAGGCGTTTTTTTTGGCCTCGGCCTTTTTTACCGCTTCGGCTTTGCGCTCCTGCTTTTCGGCGGCCACGTCATAACCCAGCGCCACACGTGCCCGCAGCTCTTTGGCCGTGCTGCGGGCTTTGGCAAGGGATAATTCAGCATAGCTACCCAGCAGCATGACTTTTCGCTGCCCGGCGAAGCGATACCTAAAGCGCCAAATCGGAGTTGCGAACTCCTTTCGGTAACTCAGAAACAAGCCGCCGCCGTCGCCTCGTTGTTCGAAGCGTTCATCGTTTCTGATCCATGCCTTGATTTGAATATCAGTTAGCTCACTCATATTGGCCTCCAGTAGATGGGCACCAACAAAAAACACCATTTTTTGTACTTGGTGCCCGGCTTGGTGCCCGTCTATTATGCGCTGTTTTGGGATTGCCTGGGAAGCTTACGGACACAAAAAATCCCAGATTTACTGGGCTTCGTTGACTTGGAGAGATTGGCCGAGACTGCCTGAAACATCATTCAATATTCTGGATTTGCTCGCGCATCTGCTCGATCAGCACTTTCAAATCGATCGAGATCTGGGTCATTTCCCGGTCGGCGGATTTGGAGCCGAGGGTGTTAGCTTCCCGATTCATTTCCTGCATCAGAAAATCCAGGCGCCGACCGGTGGGTTCGGGCTGTTTTAACGCGCGCTGCACTTCCAGGACGTGAGTTTCCAGACGGTCCAATTCCTCGGCCACATCGAACTTTTGCGCCAGCAGCACCAGCTCCTGCTCCAGCCGGTCGAAATTGGGCTCGGCCACCATTTCCTGCACCCGAGCCGTCAATTTATTGCGTAAGTTGTTCAATACCTCGGGCATCCGTTTATGCGCCGCTTCGACCAACACCAACACCTTCTGGCAGCGGTCTTCCAGCAATTGCGCCAGTTGCGCCCCCTCTCGAACCCGAGTCTCCAGCATTTTGTCCAGAGTTTCCTCCAGCAGCTGGACAATTTTGTCGTGCAGCGCGTCCTTGTCGGTCTCCTGCTCTTGCTGAACACCGGGAAAAGCCAACACATCGAGCGCGGAAAAAGCTTGCGGCTTGCTCATTTCGGCTTCGATAACGGCGGTAGCCGCCAACAGACGCCGCACGTTTTCCCGATTCACATTGAAGCTGGCTTCGCCGGTCTGTTTCTTGTAACTCAATGCACATTCGATTTTGCCGCGTTTCAGCTTTTCGGCTATCAAGCGGCGAACGTCGGCTTCGGCAAATCGCAAGCGCTCGGGCAATTTGACGCTGACGTCGCTGTAACGGTGGTTAACCGAACGCAATTCGCACAAGATAGTCAGGTTGTCGGCGCTCATTTCGCCGTCCGCGAACGCGGTCATGCTTCTAATCATTTTTCACCTATAATCTTCACGCTTTACCCGCGCAGCTTTCCTTATGGCCGAATATTACGATCCGGAAACCTACCCGAAACAATGGAACTACCTGCAATCGGGAACCATTATAGATCAGTACATGATCGAGCGGGAATTGGCGCACGGCGGCTTCAGTTCGGTCTATCTGGCCCGGCAAATGTCCGACCAGACGCAGGTGGCGATCAAGGAATACCTGCCGCGCAAGCTGGCGCACCGCACCTGGAATAACCTGGTGGCGCCGAATAGCGAAGAAGCCAAGGCGTTATTCATGCGCGGCCGGGCGCTGTTTTTCGAGGAAGCCAAAGTTCTGGCGATGCTGAAGCACCACAACATCGTCGACGTAATCAACTTCTTCCAGGCCAACGATACCGTGTATATGGTCATGACCTACGACTACGGCGTCACGCTGGATAAAATCCTACACCGCAAAAGCCTGCCGATTACCGAAGAATTCCTGTTGACGGTATTCCCATTGTTGCTGAACGGTATCGACGCGGTTCATCAAAAAGGCTTGGTGCATCTGGATATCAAACCCGCCAACATTCTGATCCGCGCCGAAAACGATCCGCTGCTGCTGGATTTCGGCGCGATCCGCAAAATCACGCTGGACCCGCAGCGCAACCGGGCCAAAGTGCTGACCAACGGGTATTCGCCGATCGAACAATACGACAGCAACGGCAATCTCGGCCCCTGGTCCGACATTTACGCCGTCGGTGCCAGCATGCGCGCCTGCCTGGACTACAAAATCCCGATACCGTCGCCGGACCGCGCCAAGCAGGACAATTTGCCGCCGGCCGTCAAAGCCCACAAGCGCCGCTTCCCGGAATATCTGTTAAAAGCGATCGATTGGGCCATGGCGATTTTTCCGGAAAACCGGCCGCAAACCGTCGCCGAATTGCAGCAGGCGCTGAGCCCCCAATAGTTAAAAATCGGCCCGGCAAAGCCAGTATAATGCCGCAACTTTTGATACAGCCGAGAACAATATGAGACCAAGCGGACGCAATCCGGACCAATTACGCGAAATTCGTTTTACCTGCCATTACACCAAACACGCCGAAGGCTCGGTGTTGGTGGAATTCGGCGACACCCGGGTCTTATGCACCGCCAGCGTCGACAATAGCGTCCCTCGTTTCCTAAAAGGCAAAGGCGAGGGTTGGGTCACCGCCGAATACGGTATGCTGCCGCGCTCGACCCACAGCCGGATGGACCGCGAAGCCGGCCGCGGCAAACAAGGCGGCAGAACCCTGGAAATCCAGCGTCTGATCGGCCGCTCCCTGCGCGCCGCGATCGACTTGAAGGCGCTCGGCGAAAATACCATCACCATCGATTGCGACGTGATTCAAGCCGACGGCGGCACCCGCACCGCGTCAATCACCGGCGGTTTCGTTGCCTTGTCGATTGCAATCGACCACCTGCTGAAAACCCACAAAATCAAGAAAAACCCGCTGCACGGCCAAGTCGCTTCGGTATCGGTGGGCATTTACAACGGGGTACCGGTGTTGGACCTGGACTATGCCGAAGACCACCAGGCCGAGACCGACATGAACGTGGTTATGAACGAAGCCGGCCACTTCATCGAAGTCCAGGGTACGGCCGAAGGGCATGCCTTCAGAAAGGACGAACTGAATGCGATGCTGGAACTGGCGGAACACGGCATCAAACAATTACTGGAAAAACAACAAGCGGCGTTGGAAGAGGCGAAGAAACCCGCGCCGAAACCGATCGCATTCTAAACCGATGAGTTCGATCGTACTGGCTAGCGGCAATCCGGGCAAAATTCGGGAAATCCAGGCCATTCTGCAAAGCGACAAGATTCTGCCGCAATCGCAATTTAACGTCGCCGAACCCGAGGAAACCGGCTCCACCTTCATCGAAAACGCGATCATCAAGGCCCGCAATGCCGCCGCGCATTGCCGGCTGCCGGCGATTGCCGACGATTCCGGCATTGTCGTCGACGCACTCAACGGCGCGCCCGGCGTGATTTCCGCCCGCTATGCCGGCATCGGCGCCGACGACCGAGCCAATCTGGAAAAACTGCTGGCGGAAATGCGCGATGTGCCGGACGCCTTGCGCAGCGCCCGCTTTATTTGCGTGATGGTTTACCTGCGCCACGCTGCGGACCCGACTCCGCTGATCGCCCAGGGCGTCTGGGAAGGCAAGATCCTGCCTGCTGCGGTCGGCGAAAACGGCTTCGGCTACGATCCAATTTTCTGGCTGGACCAATTCCAATGCTCCTCGGCGCAACTGCCGCCGGAAACCAAAAATGCGGTGAGCCACCGCGGCCAGGCCTTACGCGCACTGGCCCGGCAGTTAAATCCGTGAACCGGCTGGAACCGATTGCCCGCCGCTTCGCCGGCGGCCGGACCATCCACGCGATCAAGCCGCTCGGTAACGGCCTGATCAACGATACCTTCCTGGTCGAAGCTGATGGCGACAACTTCGTCTTGCAAGCCATCAACGACCGGGTGTTTCCGCATCCGGAACTTATCGCAGAAAATCTAACCGCATTGAACCGCCACCTCGGCCGACAAACCGCAGTCGAGGTTCGTTTACGCATCCCCCGACTGCTGCCGGCTGCAGACGACGCGCAAATGCGCGACCGCGACAGCGGCCGGGTCTGGCGGGCACTGGAATGGATCACGCCATCCGAAAGCCGGGAACGGCTCGCCAATCTCACCGAAGCCGGCGAAGTCGGCGCCGCACTCGGCCATTTTCATAGCTTGTGCAGCACCCTGGCCGCCGAAACCCTGCACGACACCCTGCCCGGCTTCCACATCACCCCCGAATATTTTCGCCAGTATCAGGCGGCGTTAGCCCAAGCACCGCACGTGCCGAGCGATCCCGACTTTGCAAGCTGCCGCCGTTTCATCGCCGATTTCGGCGCGGGCATCCATGAACTGGAACAGGCCAGACAGCGCGGTGAATTGGTGGATCGAGTGATACACGGCGATCCGAAATTGAACAACTTTCTGTTCGAGCCGGACAGCGACCGGATTATCGGTTTGGTCGATCTAGATACCGTGAAACCCGGTCTGGTGCATTACGACATCGGCGACTGCCTGCGCTCCTGTTGCCAGATTCCGGACACCAACGGCTTCGATCTGCAGCGTTGCAGCGCGGTTCTCGAACACTATCTGGCCGAAGCCGGCCATTTTTTCACGGCGGCTGATTACCGCTATCTGTATCCGGCGATCCGTCTGATTCCGTTCGAACTGGGTTTGCGCTTCTTCACCGATTATTTGCAGGGTAACCGCTACTTCAAAGTGGACGACGCCGGCCAAAATCTGCGCCGGGCGCTGGCCCAATTCGAGCTGGTGCGAGATATCGAACGCCAACGCGACGCCATAGAGAAACTGATAGCAAAATTGACTCCGACAACCGCTAGCTAACGCCGCCCGCCCCGACACGGGCGGGCTGACGCATCAATGGCCGGCAGACGGCGTAATGTCTTCCAGCGGGATGCCTTGAATCTCGACTTGAATGCCCCGGTCCGGCGCCGCCAACATGAAATCGCCTATCGTCTCTAAGATATCCAGATCGACGAATTGCGCCTTGTAACCGTCGATCAGCAGTTCGCAGTCATTTGGGACCTCCTGCAGGCATTTGCGCAATAGGGCCTTATTCAAAAACGATACATCCTTATGCAAGCGCAGCAGGTAATGCTGGCCGTGCTGAGTCAAGGTAATCGCCGCGTGAAAATTGGCGCGTAGCACGAAGAAAAATCCGCAGCCCATGCCTATCGCAATGCCCACCAGCAGATCGGTTAACAAAATCGCGGCAACGGTAATCACAAACGGCAGGAATTGGTTCCAGCCCTTACGGTAAAACTCGACGAACATGGCCGGTTTGGCCAATTTGTAACCGGTTTGCAGCAAAATCGCCGCTAGACAGGCCAGCGGAATCATGTTCAGGTACTTGGCGAAAAACAGCACGCTGACCATCAACAGCAGACCGTGGAAGAAGCAGGACAGCCGGGTCTGACCGCCGGCGTTGATATTGGCCGAACTGCGCACGATCACGGCCGTAATCGGCAAACCGCCGATCATCCCGCTCACCATATTGCCCAAGCCCTGCGCCTTCAGCTCGCGGTTGGTCGGCGCCAATCGTTTGTGCGGATCCAGCTTATCGACCGCCTCGATACTCAATAAGGTTTCCAGGCTGGCGATAATCGCAATGGTCACCGCAATCGAATAAACTTTCGGATTGCCGAAATAGCTGAAGTCCGGCAACCGCAACTGGTTGACAAAATTGGCGGTAGTGCCCAGTTCCGGCAAGGACACCAGATGCTTATCGCCGATCGCCAATTCCGGGAAGTATTGCAGCGCCACGGCATTGAAACCGACACCCCAAATCACAGCCAACAACGGCCCCGGCACGAGCTTCAAACCCTTGAAGCGTTTGATGAGCGCGCTGTCCCAAACGATCAGGATCAACAACGCGACCACGCTAACCAGCGTCACGCCGGGCGTAATGCCCTCCAAGGCCTCCGACAATTCGAAAAAACTCGATTCGGCGGTCTCTTGCATGTAGCTTTCGTCGCCTTCGAAACTGGTGTCGTAGCCGGTGGCGTGCGGTGTCTGTTTGATGATCAAAATCAGACCGATTGCCGCCAGCATGCCTTTGATCACCGCCGCCGGAAAAAACGCGCCGATGACTCCGGCTTTCAAGAAGCCCAATACAATCTGCAGGCCACCGGCCAGTACCACACTCAACAGGAAGCCGCCGAAGCCGCCTAAGGTTTCGATGGCTTCGAAGACGATCACGGTCAGGCCGGCCGCCGGACCGGACACGCTCAGTTGCGAGCCGCTAGCCCAGGACACCAGCAAGCCGCCGACCAATCCGGCGATGATCCCGGAAAACAGCGGTGCACCGGAGGCCAGGGCCACCCCCAAGCAGAGCGGTAACGCCACCAAAAAAACCACGATGCCGGCCGGCAGATCCTGGTGCAAATGTTTCAGGTAATAACTCAAATGCGTTGTCATTGGTTTCAATCCGTCGTTAATAGTGGGCAGGCCGCTTAATCCGCATAGCGGTAAATCGGATTGATTTGGGTGTTATGGTCGAGCTTGATCAATTCCTGGATCAAACCGTCGTTCAGCCCGTATACCCAACCGTGCAAGGTGGGCTTGTGGCCGTGGCGCCAGGCGGATTGGATGATCGAGGTATGCGCCAGCCGGTAAACCTGTTCGACGATGTTCAGCTCGATCATACGGTTCACTTTGTCTTCGGGCGACACCGTTTCCAATTCTTCCTCGTGCAAACGATACACATCCTTGATGTGCATCAGCCATTTGTTGGTGATCACCAATTCGGATTTTTGCGGCTGCAATGCCGCCTTGACGCCGCCGCAACCGTAATGGCCGCAGACGATCACGTGTTTGACTTTCAACACGTTGACCGCATATTGCAAAACGCTCAGGCAATTGAAGTCGGTAACGATGACTTGGTTGGCAATATTGCGATGGACGAATATTTCGCCGGGTTGCGCATTGACGATGGTCTCGGCCGGTACCCGGCTGTCGGAACAACCGATCCACAAAAAATCCGGCTTTTGCTCTTTGGCCAATTGACCGAAAAAATCCGGGTCTTTGCTACTGATTTCTTCGGACCAAGCTTTGTTTTCTAATAATAATTTCGCGGGAGTGTGCATATTTATCGTCCTTTTAGGGGTAATCCCAGTGGCGTAACGTATTTTTGAGCTCCCGGCCTGAAACCGCCGGGCTTGGGTCAATATTATATCGATTCGAAACTATATGCCAATCAATTTTCCGGGCCGGTCCCAGCCTTCGCCGCCAGCCTTCAAATCGAGTCGGCCGCATCCGCAGTGGCGGCTCGTGCCGGCGCCAGCCCGGAAACCGCTCGCACCGCTTCCGCTTCGGCCACGGCCTGCTGCCGCATCAACAAGCTGCTTTCCGGCCAGACCAATACGCTTTTTGGACTGAGTCCGACCAGCAACACTAGCACGGCCGGGACCAACAACAGCAAAAGCTCGCGCCGGGTCAGATCCGGGCAGTTGCGAGCCGTGGCGTTAGTCGGCCCGAACAAGGCTTTCCTGACGAAACCGAGCATGTAGGCGGCACTCAACACGGCGCCGAACAAAGCCACCATCGCCAACGCCGGGTAAGCCTGCAAGGTGCCGATCAGAACCAGCAATTCCGCCGGAAAACCATTGGTACCCGGTACGCCCAGGCTAGCCAGCGTAAACAGGAAGAACAAACAAGCCAGACGCGGCGCCGGTTTGGCCAAGCCACCCAGATGCACCAGCTCGCAACTGCCCAAGCGCTGTTGCAGCATGCCGGCCATCAGCATCAGGCTGCCGGCGACCAGCGTAAAATTCAGCAATTGCAGTAACGCCCCTTGCTGCCCCTGATAATTGAATGCCGCCAAACCCATCAGCACCAAGCCGACGTGACTTATGCTGGAATAGGCCAGCAACCGGCGTAAGTTGGTTTGCTGCAACGCGATCAGGGCGGCGTATACCAAGGTAACGGCGCCGACGATCGCCACTAGCCAGCGATGCTCCAGCGCCGCTTGCGGCGCCAACGGCAAGGCAAAGCGGAGAATGCCGTACAAGCCCAGCTTCAACCCGACCAGCAAGGCCGTGAGAAACGCCGGCCCTTCCATCGCCATGGTCGGCAGCCAGGTATGAAACGGTACCAACGGCGCTTTCACCGCGAAACCGAGCATCAGCAAAAAAAACACCAGCTCCTGGGTCGCGGCATCCATCGGCGTGTTCAGTAACACCGGCAAACTGAAGACCAGACCGCCCGGCACGTCGCCGCCGGTGTAATGGGCGTGGTTCAAGGCCAGCGTCGCGATCGCGAACAACAGCGGTACGCCGCCGAACAGCATATACAAAGTGTATTTCAGCGCAGCCTGGCGCCGTTCGGCACCGATCCCCCATAAACCGGCCAGGAAGAAAATCGGCGGCAGCGTTAACTCCCAAAACAGGAAAAACAGCGCCATATCCAGTGCGACGAACACGCCGATGGTGGCACTCTCCAAGATCAGCACCAGCGCCAACTGAAATCGGTGCAGCCGGGCTGCCGCATTCCAGCCGGCCAGTAGCGCCATCAAGGTCAACAAGGCCGTCATCGGCAGGAACAACAGCGAGATACCGTCCACTCCGACCGCGTAATAGGCGTTCAGGCTGGGTATCCACAAATGGTGTTCCTGCCATTGATAGCCGCCATCGCTCGGGTCGAAGCCGAAGACGACGCCCAAGGTCAACAATAGCTCGACCCCCGCCACGACCAAGGCCAGCCGCTTCGCCCGGCCGCCATCGCGGACGCAGGCTAGCGCCAATGCGCCGAGCAAGGGCCAGAGCAGGCATAGCGTCAGCAGCGGCAAAGCCTCATTCATGGTGGGTCTCGTTGATATGGTGGCTGTGGTGGGCCGGATAATGCTCGCCGATTTCCCGCGCTTCCTGGTCGATGTATTTCAGCCACGGCGTCGTATAAAAACCGGTACCGATCAACAAGCCGCACACCGTCACGGCGATGATGCGTTCCTTCAATACCGGATGGTGAACGCTGCCGTAAGGCTGCACGAAGCGTTTCGGGTGAGCGATGAACAGACGTTGAAACGCCCACAACAAGAATGCCGCCCCCAACACGTTGCCCAACAGAATTGCGATCGCGATCCACCAGCCGTGTTCTTCGATGGTACCCTCGATCAACAAATGAGCGGCGTCGAATCCCGGCGTGCCCGGCATCACCATCGTACTCAGCGCCGAGATCAGAAACAGCAAAGCCAAGGTCGAATTGGTCTCGAACAGCCCGCCCAGGCGCGGCAGGAACGAGGTCCGGGTCCGCTCGTAAATCAGACCGATGCAGAACAACATGCCGGCGGTAGCCAGGCCGTAAGCCACCGACAACAAAATACTGCCCTCCAACGCGAAATCGTTGAACGAAAACACGCCGATCGCCAGCATGCCGGTATGGCTGATTACCGCGAACGCGATTAAGCGGCGCATGTTGATTTGCATCAAGGCCAGCAAGGCCCCGTAAAAAATCCCGATCAAACCCAGCGTGACGACGAAATGGGTCCATTGCTCGGCGGCACCCGGTGTCAGCGGTAAGATGAAACGGATCAGCGCATAGATGCCCAGCTTCAGCCCGTGCAGAAAAATCGCCGCGCTGGCTGCGGTACCGTGTTCGCCCAAGACCGGCAACCAGGCGTGGAACGGAAACAGCGGCATCCGCACCGCAAAACCAAAAAACAGCAGCAGAAAGATCAAGGTTTCGTTCGGAATCGCCAGGTTATGGTGTTTCAGTGCCAACCAATCGAAACTCAAATCCATACCGTTGCCGGCCAGCCCGAAACTGAGCAACAGAAAGCCGGCCAGACTCATCGCCAGACCGGACAACCAATATTGCAGCAAGGTTTTGACGGCCTGGTTGCGCAAGCGGCCGGTACCGGCAACCATCGTCAGCAAGGCCACCGGCACCAGTTCCAACAAGCTCCAGCACCAGAATTGCAGCGTGTTCAGCGCCGCAAACGCCCCGATCAGGATGCCTTGGTAAGCCAGCAGACAGGCGACGAATAAACGGTCGTTGCGGTGGCGGGTGATCAGGGTGTAGACCAGCGCCAACGCACCCAACACCGCCGTCAACGGAATAAACAGGATATTGGTGCCGTCAACGCCGACCCGGTAACCCAGGCCGTCGATTTTCTCGGCCAGATGGATGCCGGGCGCTTCGGCATCGAACACCCACAGCAGGTAAATGCTCAACAACACGTTCGCCACCGCGCCGGTCAAGGCCGTCGGCCACAGCCGCCAGCTTTTCAAACCCAACACTGCGCCGCAGGTCAAAAGCGGCAGCGCGGTCAATACGCTCAGCACCGGAAACGCCGCGGCCGCCTGCCAGTAAACGATATCGGTTGTCATCGGTACCCCAAAGCCACCATCAACGTAATCAACACGAACAGCGCCAGATAACGGGCGCGTAGCAACAACTGTTCGAACCGGTTCGCCGCCTGCCCCAGCCGGCGCCCGACCCGAATCGACTCGCCGCCGATGCCGCGCAAGATGAAATGGTATTCAAACCAGTTCAGCAAGCCCGAAGTCCATTGCGCCAGCTTGCCGGCCAGGCCGCTGCCCTGGGCAAAGCTGTCTTCGGCACTACTCAGATTGGCACCCATCTTTTGCTCTTCCCGCTGCGCCAACGACGACATTGCCCTGATCGCCGGTGCCGGCGAGCCCATCAACGGGTCCAGAATCCGCTCTTCGATGTAACGGGCATCCTTGGCCAGTTGCAGGATTGGCTTCACTAACAGCCAATCCACCGCCGGCTCCAGCCAGCCGCGCTGCAACGAGGCGATAAAGGCCCAACGGCAGTCGGCGAGCGCCGCCGACACCGGTTCGATCGGCCGGCCATGGGTGTTATGCAAAATCGACGGCGTCGTCAGAAACAGATAGCAACGCACCACGGCATGCGCCGCCAAATGCCAGGCGGCCAAGGTCCACCAGCCTAAGCCGCATTCGAGGAACATCAAGCCCAGTTGCACCGATGCGGCGAAGATTTGCGAGCTTTTGATGTCGGTCTGGCTCAAGCCTACCCAATAGCCGTAAATGGCGGTCATCGCCCCGATCGCCGCCAGCAAGGCCATTGCCGCCGGCGCCTGCTCGAATAAGGGCCGCAGTTGCAGGGTCAGAAATACCCCGGCATGCACCATTGCGCCGCCGTAAAAGATCGCGCTGGACGGGGTCGGCCCTTCCATCGCCCGCGCCAGCCAGGGCGAGAACGGAATCTGCGCCGATTTGGCGAAGGCGGCGACGGCAAAGCTCAAGGCCAGCAAGGTAGCGTCGCCGCGGTCCAGGTCGGCCGCGCCGGTATTCAAGGTTTGCCAGTCGGCAGATTCCAGCCAGGCCAGCATCAAGCCGATGCCCAGCAAAAAGCCGCCGTCGCCGACCCGGTTGGTGATAAACACGCGGGTGGCATTGTGCGCCGCCACCGGCCGCTCGTAGGCGTAGGCGATCAGCAGATAAGAACAGACCCCGGCGATTTCCCAGCCGACAAAGGTGAACACCGCGTTGCCCGACAACACCAGCAACAGCATTGCCGCGGCAAACAGGCTCAGAATAAAGAAGAAGCGATGAAAGCCCGGCTCGCGGTGCAGATAATTGCGGGAAAAGCGGGCCACGGCCAGCAACAGCGCCCCGAATAACGCCGCCAACGCCATATTCAGGCCGCCCGCCTGCAACGAAAAGCCTATCGCCAACTTGCCGCTGGTCAGCCAACTACCGTAGACCTGCAACCCGCTCGGGCTGCCGGCCAGCTCCAGCCCGAGCAAACCCAGCGCCAGCGCAGCCGCCAAGCCGATCGCCCAGGCCGCCAAACCGGCGCTGATGCGCTCGCCGGCTACGCCGCTCAGCAGATTAAAAAAATGCAGGCCGCCAATCGATAAGGCGGCAAGCAGCGGTAACAACGGAATCAAAAATGCGTATCCGGCCATAGTCGTTATTCCCTTGCGATCTCCGGTTGCCGAACCAGGATCGGCGCCACGGCCTGGGTCTGCCCAACGTAGCAGGCTGCCGAATCATCGCGCAGCGGCAGTTCGCGGTCCTCCGGCTGCCAGGGCAGAAAACCTTCGCGGCGATCGAACACGAAAATCCGGCCATCGTCCGGGTCGAGCGCGTTCAAATGCACCCAGCCGCCGCCGACCAACTCCTGTAACACCGGTTGCCGGGTATAAATCCGCGCCAAAATCTCGGTGTTGGCTTCAACCACGATTTGCAGGCGCATCGCCTCGTGAATCTCCACCATCTGCAACGGCAAACCGGTGCGCAAATCGCTAAACGCGCCTTCCATGACACCAAACAAACCGGTGACGTTATGCGGAATCTTGGTGCCGCAACCGAGGCGGTCGTTGTTGACGGTCGAGAAGTAATATTCCAGATTGATGCCGGCGCCGACCGGCCCGGCGGTCAGCAAAATATTCTCCAGAATCGTGCCGTCGCCGTCCTGAGTGGGATCGTAGGAAATCAAAAACAGGCGGCGGTCGAAGAACACGCCCTGGGTCGCCGCACGCCGGCCGATAAAGGCGGCGGCGTTGGTGGCATGGCCGAATTCCGGCCGCACCTGGCTCAAGTCGGCGGCGCGGCGCTGGACGTGGCGGAACGCGGCCACAGGCGAAACCGGATAACCCGATGAGGCGAAGCGCCGGCAGCGTTCGGCCGCGGCCCGCCGGTCGGCCTCGGCCAGATCGGCTTGCAAGCGGCTGAAATCGGCGGCCAGCGCAGCCGGCACCAGATCCGCGTCGTACCAATCAATCGCATCGCTGCAAGTATCGTGCTGGCCGCCGACGAACCAGGTATCATCCGGAATCGCAATGCCCTGCCCGGCCAGCAAGGCGCGCACTTGCGGCCGATTGGCCATCGCCGCGAATACTCTGGCATTCGGGCCGCCGCGGCGGCCGCCGCAAGCGCCGCAATCGTGGGCAGCCTCGTGCGGATTGTTTTGGCTGGTAGAACCGTGGCCCAAAATGGCGACGATCCGGGCAAAACCGTAGCTGAGTCCGGTGGTGCGCAAGAATTGGCCGACCCGTTGCGCCTGTTCCTGGTCGCTGAAACCGGGTTTTGCTGCGGCCGGCGTTGCGGCATCGGCGGTAAACTGCAAGCGGGTCGGTGCCGCCGGCACCAGCCGCGCCTGCCAAGCCTGTTCCAGGCGGTATTGCAGGTCCGGCCACACGGTCTTGCCCAACAGCCCGGCCAACTTCAGCGGCGCAAACAGGTATATCAGCGGATAAGCCCGCAACAGATGCCGGCGTAAGGTTTGATGCAACCAGTCGCTGATGATTTGCGCCCGGTTCAAGCCGGCACGGTGGTCGGCCAGCAAATCCTCGCGGCTGGGTAGGCAAACCTCCGCTACCCGATGCGCCGGCGTCACCACCACCGGACACAACGGCGTCGGATGATGGTCGTCCAACCCCTGATAGTCCATCGCCACGCCGAAAAATCCGGCAGCACCCAGGGTTTCGATGGCCGGATTCCACTCTTCCAAATGGCGGCGGAAACTTTCCTCGCGCTCGTCCATGCAGAAAAATACCTGGGCTTGCGGCCGCCGCTGGCGCCGCAGCCAGCGGCCGCGGCCGTGATTGGCGTGCAAGGCTTGTAACAAATCCTGGCGATAATGCCGCTCGTAAGCATCCAGCCAGACCGAAGCCCGTTGTTGCTCGTCAAATTCGGCGACCGGCGTCAACCAGGCCAGCAGTTGGCTTTTTTCCAGAGCCGACACCGCATCGGGCCCCAACCCTAAATTCCGACAAAGTGAAAATAGTCGCCAACCCTGGTCGTGGGCGGTGAGTCTGCCGTCGGCTGCCGCCAACGGGCTTTGCCGCCAACTCAGAATCCGTTGCGCCAGTGTTTGCCAGGCTTGCCGGGCGCTATCGGCCGCAGATACCAATTGCTGAGCGGCCTGAGCCAGGTACTCCGGCAACTCGCCGGCGAACAGCGCCCGACGGACGCCGAATTCGGCTTGATGTTTTTCGAAATAGGCCTGCAGCCGGTCGAATTGAGCCGGACCATGCCACAGGCTGCGGCACAACGGCTGAGCGTAAAGCCGATCCAACACCAGGCGGATGGCCAGATAATCGGCAAGCCGTACCGGAACCGGCCGCCCTTCGCGGTAATCCGGGTGCTGCTGGCGCCAGTTGATCAACCCGGACCAGCCCGGCAATTCCAGCGCCAGCCGCTGCAAATAGCCTTCCCAGCGATCCGCCGGCAAGGCCATGGCCTGCAATTGCTGGACGATGGCGTCCGTCGCATCTTCCGGCAAGCGTGCCGTAACGCTGCGCCACTCCGCCAGATCGTGAAACAAGGGCAGCGCATCGTAGTCCAGCGCCTGCCGCCAGGCCTCATACAATCCCAATTCCTGGCGTCCCGGCAAACGCCAGGCCGCCAAACCTTCGTCCAGCAACGATGCGCACAAACGAATCAACTGCGGCCGCACCAGTTCCAAAATGTCCTTGCCCGCCAAAGCCAGCAGCACACCGCGCCAGGTCAAAGTGACGCCGACCCGGTCGAACCAGAGCGCCGGGTTATCGGCATCGTCCGCTTGCGGCAATTCATTGTCGAATGGCGCGGCAGATAGATCCAGCAAATCCTCGGGATGCAATTCTGCCGCCGGCAATGCCAACTTCGCCGAAACCGCCTGCCACACCTCGCGCAGCGGCCGGCCGCCGGCCGTCGCGACATCGAATTCGGCGGATTCGCCGAGCCGCCAGGCCAGTTGCTGCGGGCTAATGGCCTGTAAATCGTGCAGTAACACGGCCCGGTAAAGTTCGCGCCGGGCAATACCGGCGCTACCGGCCAGCGGTTCGGCCAATGCACTGCCGAACCGATGCTGCAATGCCGCATCGAGATCGCGGTCGGTAATGCGTTGTTGCCGGTAAAACTCGCGGAACTTGTCGGCCGGCAGATAGCAATCGATTCCGGTCAGCGCGGTGAACTCGGCCAACGCCTGCTCGAACGGCAAATGCTGAAAGCCGTGCAAGGTGTTGTGGTGGACGAAATCGTGGATCGGCGCCTGGCCCGGCAAAACGTGGTCCAAATGTGCGATCGCATGACGAACAATGTCGCGCAGATCGCCAGCCTCGCAAACCGATGCCGCCATCAAATTGCTCCCCGACCTGCCAAGCCAAGACATAGCGGCCGCATCACAGCAACCTCTCGCCGATCACGGCCAGCATCCGCCCGACCGACGCGGCCGACAATTCGATCAACGGTGCCGGCAGCAAGCCGAACACGACGATACAGCCAACCAGTACCGCCGACGCCGCCAGCTCCGGCGGCGTCAAATCGGCGATGTCGCGCATCTGCGGCTTGACCGGCCCGGTGAACAGCAGGCCGATGGTGCGCATGGCATAGGCCGCGCTGATCAATAGGCTCAGGCTGAAAAATGCCATCCAGCCGCCCCATTGCTGGAAGCCGCCGATCAGCATGTGCAATTCGGCGACAAAGCCGATCGAGCCCGGTAAGCCCATTGCCGCCAGCAGCGCCAGCGTCGCCAACCCGGCGAAGCGCGGCATGACCTGCACCAGCGAACTGTAATCCTGGATATTGCGGGTGTGGGTGCGTTCGTACAGCAAACCGACCAGTAAGAACAGGGCGCCGGCGATCAGGCCGTGCGCAGTCATTTGCAGAATCGCGCCGATGAAGCCGGTCTGGTTCAATGTGGCGATGCCGAGCAACACCACGCCCATGTGGCTCAACGAGGAATAGGCCACCATGGCTTTCATGTCCGGCTGGCGCCAAGCCAGCAGACCGCCGTAAATCATGCCGAACAGGGCCAGAAACATCAGCAAGGGTTGAATCAGTTGCGCGGCGACCGGCAACATCACCACCGAGCGCAACAGGCCGTAGGCGCCCATCTTCAATAAAATCCCGGACAACAAAATACTGACCGCGCTCGGCGCTTCGACGTGCGCCAACGGCAACCAGCCGTGCAACGGAAAAATCGGCATTTTCACGCCGAAACCGATCAGAAAGCCCAACAACACCAGCACCTGTTCGACGGCCGGCATGTTCTGCGCCGCCTGGCCCATCGACGCCATCAACGAGCCCTGATTTTGCAAATCGTACTGGCTGATCGCCAACAGACTCAGCAGCATGAATACCGAGCCGCCCATTGTGTACAGCACGAAGTTCAAACTGGCGGCGTGACGGCGTTTGCCGCCCCAACGGTCGATCAGAAAAAACAGCGGGATTAAGGTCACTTCCCAGAAAATATAGAACAAGGCCCAGTCCTGGGCCATGAACACGCCGAGCATGCCGAACTCCAGCAGCAGGATGCAGATGTGGTAACCCTTGACGCCGTCGGCCAGACTGAAGGATGCGATCAGCGAGATCGAAGTCAACAAGGCCGCCAGGATCAGCATCGGCAGCGACAGGCCGTCGATGCCTAGCGCGTAGGCGCTACCGAGTTTGGGATTCAGCGGGTAGAATTCTGTCAGTTGCAAAGCCGGATCGGCGGCGTCGTAGTGCGCCAATAGCATGCAGGCCAGCATTAGAGCCACGCCGGCAAACAGATTCGCCGTCAGGCGGACTGCTTGGGTTTGATGGGCGGGGATTAGCACCAGCAATAGCGCCCCGGCAGCGGGGGTCCAAAGCAGCGTGCTGAGTATGACCATTGTTTATGGGATATAGAGTCGAAAACGCAGGGCATTCTACCGGCAATTGGTTGAAAAAAGCCATTTTTAAAAGCGGATTGGTTGAAATGAACCAGAAAAACCAGCCAGCGGGTAGCATCTGCTCCGCGCCGCCGATACTGCGGCCTAAATCGACTTAACCCGGAAACCTTTTTCTCGCAATTCAAACCCGGCGACACACTATGAACTTCGCTTCCGACAACTGGGCCGGCGCTCACCCTGCCATCGCCCAACATTTACTGACCGCCGGCGCCGGATTCGCCGCACCTTACGGCACCAGCGAGCTGGACCGCAACATCGAACGCCGTTTCTGCGAATTGTTCGAACGCGAGGTCGCAGTCTTTTTCGTCGGCACCGGCACCGCCGCCAATGCGCTGGCCTTGGCCGCAATCAATCGTCCCGGCGGCGTCTCGTTTTGCCACCGCGAAGCGCACATGCTGGAAGACGAATGCGGCGCCCCGGAGTTTTTCACCCACGGCGCCCGGCTGGCGCCGGTCGACGGCGATTTGGGCAAGATTGATCCGGCCAAGCTGGCCGCCGAAATCGGCCGCTTTCCGCCCGGCTTCATCCACGCCGGTCAGCCGATGGCGGTCTCGCTCACCCAGGCCACCGAAATCGGCACGCTGTACCGGCCCGATGAAATCGCCGCCATCGCTGCCATCGCCCGCCAACACCGGCTGCCTTTGCACATGGACGGCGCCCGCTTCGCCAACGCGTTGGCCGCGCTGCAATTGACGCCGGCGCAAATGACCTGGCATCTCGGCGTGGATATCGTCTCGTTCGGCGCCACCAAAAATGGCTGCTGGTGTGCCGAGGCTTTGGTGTTCATAGACCCGGACACGGCCAAAGATTTGCCGTTCATCCGCAAACGCGCCGCGCAACTGTTCTCCAAAAGCCGCTTCATTGCCGCCCAATTCGAAGCGTATCTGCAGGACGGCCTGTGGCTGGAGCTGGCCGGCCACGCCAACGCAATGGCAGCCCGACTGCAGCAAGGCATTGTCACCTGCCGCCGCGCCCGGCTGGCTTGGCCGGCGGAGGCTAACGAAGTGTTTGCGGTACTGGAGCGGAGCGACGCCGACCGGCTGCGCGCCGCCGGCGCCGTGTTTTACCCGTGGAATCCGCCGCACGCCAATCCCGGCCTGCTCAATAAAAACGAGGTGTTGCTGCGTCTGGTTGCCAGCTTTGCCACGACCGCCGACGAAGTGGACCGGTTTGTCGAGTTGTTGCAATGAGCCGCCGCGTGCTCCAACGCAATCAGCAAATTGATATTGATTCGATATAAAATAAGCAAACCGGATATGCCGACCAATATCGATTTTTTGCAGCAGGAGAACCACCATGCAAATCCATGTTTACGACACTTACGTCACCGCCGACGACGGCCGCTTGATGCACTTCGATGTGTTCACCGCGGCACGCGACGACCAGCAAGCGATTGACTACGCCAAACAATGGCTGGCGTCGATCGGCGAAGCGGACGCGGCGGTTAGCAGCAAGGAATGCCGTTTCTGCCACAGCCAGAACGCTCCGGCCGACGTGATCGACAGCATCAAACGCGACGGCTTTTATATCTACAAAATGGAAGGCTGCCCGGCTTAGCCGGAAGGTACTTTAGGGGGTTGAAGCGCAGAGGAATCCGCGCGGCTTGAGCGTTTTGCCAGGGAGATGTCCGATGATTTCCTCTTCCCACGCTTTGCGCCGATCATTATCCGCAACCGCCGTCATGCCCGCAGGACGCGGGCATCCAGTGCCTTGGCCGGTCGCTTCAAGCCATTCTTTTGGCTTCGCGGCCCAAGGCTCCAGTCCGCGTAGGGCAATGGGATGGACTCCTCCCTCCTAGCGGCATCGGGTGCCAGAGGGATAGACTAAAGCTATCCGACAAGCGGAAGGAGGAGTCCGAGATGAATGTTAAACGTATAGGAATTGATTTGGCAAAACA
>NZ_JBVVNO010000008.1:0-147625 GCF_056850255.1 Methylomonas sp. Uni0011 | reverse complement strand
AACCAACGTGTTCGATGCGTTTCAGGCTTCGCCATCTCCTAGCAGGCTCGCCGCCGTGTCCCGCCGAATCGAGTTCGTCTCCTGCGGACCGCCAGTTCGCCTCCGATTGCTCTCCACCCCGTTTCGCAACGACGCAGTTATCTTCAGCTACAGGGCCTTGGCATACCCTGACATGGACTTTCACCATGCTATGTGTGCGCCGTCACGAGCGCACTAGGAGCAGGCCATGCCCGCGATCATCGCCTTCGGTCGCAGGCATGGCCTGCTCCAACACAACGTCAACAGGCCGGTTTATCGCTTAACTTAACGGCATTGATTACAAAACCCCTTGGTCACTCAATCAGTGTGCGCTTGCCGTGCAGAAAACCCTTAAACTAGGTGTACGCTGACTGCGTGCCACTTAGGGCGTCAATAGTCGAAGCCATATTGCGTCGCATGTTGGTTTTTAATCATCCGGCGTATTACGCTATCGCTAATACGCCCTACGCGGGCTAAATCAAATCCAGGTCAACGGCGCCACCATCGCCGGTTACCAATACGACGACCAGGGCAGAAGAATCTGGAAAAGCGAAGGCGCCACCGTCACCAACTACCACTACGACGGAAACTCGATCTACGCCGAATACCCGAGCGGCAACTGGACCACCGCCAATGCCGTCTACGTGCAGGCCGGTACCGACCACCCCTTGGCCCGGCTGACAGGCAACATCAACCTGCCGACCGCCACGGCCCAGTACTACCACCAGGACGGCCTGGGCTCAGTCCTCGCTACCACCAATGCTGCAAAAGCAATAACAGCCACGCAACGTTTCGACGCCTACGGCGCCAAGATCGGCGGCACCGGAACCGTTCCGCTTTACGGCTATACCGGCAGAGAGCCCGACGCCAGCGGGCTGATTTACTATCGGGCGCGGTATTACGATCCAAACCAAACACGGTTTACCCAGCGCGACCCCTTGGGCTACGTCGATGGGCTCAACCGCTACGCGTACGTCCACAATAGCCCAGTCAACTTGACCGACCCGACAGGATTGAATGCTCTGAATCCGCTGAGTGTCCAGTTCGCCTCGCAGAACGGCAGTTATTATGCTTCGAATCAGGGTGGAGCAGGCATTGGTGGCATCTCTACTGGTAATTCACTAGCTTTTGGGGCGACAGCCAGTGCAATTGGGGCTGAAGTTACCGCAGGGAGTTTGGCTGACAGTATAATGGGCATGGCTAGCCGCGCAGCTGTTAGTCCGACGATAGGTGCATTATTGCTGCCATTATCGCTTTCTGGTGATACTCGCCAAGATCGAACGGAAGTTTATGTAACATACACACGGACAAATCCAGTTACTAATGATGTCTATTCCGGCAGAACGAGTGGGTTTGCTGACGAAACGGTTCAGCAGATTCTAAATAGACGTGCCGCTGGTCAGCCATTGTTGAATGCAGAAGGCTTTTCCGCACCTGTACTTGATCAGGTTTCCACAGATTATGGGGCAATCCGCGGGCGTGAGCAGCAATTGATTGACTACAATGGAGGTGCGCAAAGCGTAGGTGGTGATGCAAGAAACAAAATCAACGGTGTTGCAGATTTCAACATTAACCGCCCAAGCTATATCAACCGATCAATCGATCAATTTGGCCCATTACCGGATAATTCGCCATCGAGACCAAGGTTTGGGCCAGTAACAACTCCCGGTACATTTCCATGACAGAAAAAACACTTTCGAAAATTAATACTATGATGGCAGCTTGTGAGCAATTGATAGTACTTTTTAAAGAAACTGAAAATAAGCAGCTTATTGCTTACGCAAATAGTTACGATGAATCAGTTACTCAACTTAAGCAAATGCTGGCTGACGGCGTCGATTCAAAATTAGGCAGAGAAATCGTAAAAGGTCTTAGGCAAGGGCTTAGAGAGATACCCGAATTGATCGCTCGCGAAATGCGGGAACAAAGCGGAAGGCTCATTCCAGAATTTGAGAATAAGCTTGGATGTAAGTTTTCAGACTTTTAATTTTTTCACAATAGAAAAATACATGGGTGCATGGGATAGCGGAGTTTTTGATAATGATGATGCGGCAGATTGGATGAACGAATTGGCAGCCGCTCATGGTTTAGAGATTCTAAGTAACGCGATTTATGCTGTTCTAAATGCTGCCGATTACATAGAGGCACCTGAAGGATCGCGCTTTTTGTGTACCTGTGAGGTTATCGTAGCCTTTAGCGGTAATCCATCAACGAATTTACCTGACGACGTGCGTCAGTGGGTGAAGAACCACGAGGCGCTGGATACGTCGAAGTTAATTCCTGTTGCGTTACAGGCGATTGATCGCATTCTTGGCGATAACAGCGAACTGAAGCAGCTTTGGGAAGAGAATGAGCAAGACTATCCTGCATGGCATGAAACTGTGCTATCAATCAAGCGACGTCTACACGGTTTGCTGCAGTAATTCGGGTACAGGCGGCATACACATAAAAATAGGACTTAACCCGATAACGTGCACCCAGGCTGCAAGGTAGAGGCAAGGATTTCTTTGTAAGTGAGTAACAACACGAATTTCATTGGAAAAAGTCGTGAATGGCTCACTTTCACGCTATTCGTAGTCTGCTACGCGCTGCTCGACTACGCCTACTTCAAGATTCCGGTCGACCTGTTTGCCAATGTCATCTACTACCACGGCGTGGTGGCGGTTTGCGCCGATCTGGTCAATTGGCTGACTCCGCTGGAGCATGTGTTGACCAAGCACAATCATCTGCTTTCCGCCACCTCGTAAGGCGGAACGCATCGCGGTTCCGCAGCATGAGCCCGGTGGGCACGGTTTTTGTGCCCACGCGAGATTAAACGCTATAGCTCTTTAACAATTCAAACAACCAATCTCGGTGGTGGGAGGCCGGCGGCCACGTCGCGCAATACCGCTACGCCCCGGCCGGCAACCTGACTCAAATCACCGACCCGGACAACTACACGCTGGGTTTCGATTACGACGCCGTCAACCGCTGGACCAAGGCCTACGACAAGGCCGGCCACCACGTCAGCCGCAAACTGGATGCCGCAGGGAGAGTCAAATCGGTCACCGATCCCAACGGCAATAGCACGCTCTACAGTTACTGGAACGCCAGCCAGGATGGCCGCCTGAAAAGCGTCACCCAACCCAAGATCGCCAGATACACCCTGGGACAAATCCGCCAGTTCGACTACTACGCGCTGGGCCAAGTGGTTAAAACCACCGACACGCCCGCCGCCGGCTCCACCGAGTCCGTCCGCGATACCCTGAAGCGTTATGATGCGTTGGGCCGCTTGGTTCGCGTGGCCGGGCCGGCTTATGTCGATCAAAACCCGAGCAGCGCCACCTTCAACCAAACCATCCGCCCCGTCACCCGCTACGTCTACAACAACCTGGGCCATTTGACGGAAATCAAGGCCGGCCAGACCACAGCCGACGGCGGCACGGCCATCAACGCCGACAGCGGCGTATCAGCCAGCGACACGGTGACTACCCAGGCCAGCTTTGGCTACGATGACTTCGGCCGCAAACTCAGCGAGACCGACGCCAACAATCAAACCACCACCTATACCTACGACCTCAACAACAATGTCCTTACCCAACAAACGCCCGGCGCGGGCGGCCACACCCTGACTTACGTCTGGGACTACGGCCACCAGTTGCTGAGCGTCACCGCCGAAGACGGCCGCAAAATCGAGTACGACCGCCTGATCAGCCTGGGGCATCCGTCTTTCGATTTATTGCGCTGCTACTGCGGCCAGGGGACAGCCGGCGCACAATGCTCGAGATACATTTTCCCCTTGGCGGCGTCGTTCGGAATATAAATCTGGTTCGCGGCGGCGGGCGGGTAATTCGAACCGTCGGCACATTGCACGCTTTGGCCCGGCCCGACCGCAATCCGGGTTCCGACCTTGATCTGGCAGACGCTGAGCCGGTCCGGCGCGCTCCATTCCGGACAGATGGCTTCCAATTCGCGGTATTGTTCCAGATCGGCGGCGGGCGCCGCAAACGTCCACCAATTGCCGTATTCGCTGTAGGGCCGGCCGCTGTCCCAGACCCGGTAAACGGTCAACGGCGCCGACACCATAAAGGCCCCGCCGGTACACAATTTACCCTGACCGGGAACGCCGTACGCTATTTCGACCAGCCTGTCGTCGGCGACCGGCTCCAACCCCGCGGCCGGGGTTGCGACCTTGCCGATACAGCCGGTATCGGCCGATGTAAAGACCAAGGTGCCGTCGATCACGGCCAACTCGGCGCAACCGGCCAAACCAATTAAGAAAATACCGATAAGCCGGGTCCGGCCCAATCCGCCCATGTGTTCAGTCTCCCGTGGCCGCTGGCAGCCATTTCCGCGCAGACGCTTTGCCTGCAATCCCGTACCATAATAACCTGATCAACCGGATCCGCCGCCATTCATTCGCCCCATGACTCACTTACCGCACCCTGCCCCGACTTCGCCGCGCCTTTATCTTGCCGTGTTGGCCGCCATCGTCTGCGGAGCCTTGTTCGGCGCACTGGATGCCGGCCATGCCGTGCTGCTCAAACCCATCGGCGACGCTTTTATTGGGTTAGTAAAAATGCTGATCGGGCCGGTGATTTTCTGCACCATCGTGCTTGGCATCGCCGGGGCCGAGGACATGAAAAAAGCCGGCCGCATCGGGATCAAAGCCTTGCTGTATTTTGAAATCGTCTCCACCTTCGCCCTCGGCGTGGGCCTGTTGCTCGCCACCCTGCTGAAACCGGGCGCCGGGTTTAACGCCGACCCGGCCACCTTAGATCCGCAAGCGGTAGCCGGCTTCGTCAAGCAGGCCACCGAGCAACGGCTTGCCGATTTTCTGTTGCACATCATTCCGAAAACCTTCACCGACGCTTTCACCGGTTCCGGCGATTTGCTGCAAGTATTGTTGGTATCGACCCTGTTCGGCTTCGCCTTGCAGCGGATGGGCGCAGCCGGCCGCTCGGTGCACCGCTTCGTCGAGGAAAGCGCACAGTTGTTTTTCGCGATGCTGAATCTGGTGATGAAACTGGCACCGCTCGGTGCCGGTGCCGCCATGGCGTTTACGGTCGGCAAATACGGGATTGCCGCGCTGAAACCGCTGGCAGCGTTGATGGGGTGTTTTTACCTGAGCTGCGTGCTATTTATCGGTTTGGGATTGGGCAGTATTGCCGCACTCACCGGTTTCAATCTGTTCAAACTTTTAAGCTATCTCCGGGCGGAACTGCTAATCGTCCTCGGCACCTCGTCGTCGGAGTCGGCTTTGCCGCCGCTAATGCAGAAACTGGAGCGGCTGGGCTGCTCGCGTTCTGTGGTCGGTCTGGTGGTTCCGGCGGGTTATTCGTTCAATCTGGACGGCACCAACATTTATCTGACGATGGCGGCGCTATTCATGGCCCAGGCCCTGAATATCGAGCTGCCGCTCGGCCAGCAACTGAGCCTGTTGCTGGTAGCAATGCTGACCAGCAAGGGTGCGTCCGGCGTCAGCGGCGCCGGCTTCATCACGCTGGCGGCGACGCTGAGCGTGGTGCCGGCGGTGCCGGTGGCGGCCTTGTCGTTGATACTCGGCATCGACCGTTTCATGTCCGAAGCCCGGGCCCTGACCAATTTGATCGGCAACGCCGTGGCGGCGATTGTCATCTCCCACTCCGAGCGCGAGCTGGACCGGGAAAGATTGCAAGCCGAATTGAACGCCGGCCGCGGTCGCGCACAGCACTAGGCCCAAAGACTTAGTTTGTTCAAGATTCCGCTGTTTTCATTGCCACCGAGTCTAGTGTATAAAGTGCAGAGCCCAAGACCGGTTCCGGATTGATTCCGGCATGCCGGGCGGCCGGGTTTCAGCAAGAGTTTCAGGCATCGGCTAACGCAGCATCAATGCTAGAGCCACCGCTTACCGAACCGACCACCAAGTGAGCAGAATATGGAGCGAGTGTCACCGACTGCAAGCAAATCGTCCGATTTACCGGGAGGTTACAGGCAGCGCGGCAGCTTAAAAGACTTTCTACTGTTGTTTCTGCCGATCGCCGCTCTGATTGCGGTCGGAGCCTGGACCCTGGGCGAAGCGCGGGTGCACAGCGAGTTGACCATGTTGATGGCCGAGGAGCGTACCTATGTCGACTTAAGCCAGGGCCGACTGGACCAGGAATTAGCAGTGCCGATTCGGCATTTGCTGAGTCTGGCCGGCGAAAGGCCGGTACGCCAAGTCTACGAGGCCGAAAAAAATAGCGATTTTCAACCCATGGTGGAAGCCTTTCTGACATTGATGGCCCGGAATCCCAGCTACGACAAAATCCGCTGGATCGACGAATCAGGATGGGAAAAAGTCCGGATCAACAATGTCGACAGCCGTCCCTATCTGGTGCCGCAACACGAGCTTCAGAATAAACAACAACGCTATTTCTTCCAGGAGTCGATTCGGCTCAGCCGCGGCGCAGTCTACATCTCACCGTTGGACCTCAATATGGACCGCGATCAGATTGAAATCCCGTATAAACCGACATTGCGGGTCGCCACCCATGTGTTTCAGGCCAACGGCAGCCCCGCGGGGATTTTGATGATCAACGTCGCCGCGCGCTCGATGCTACAGGATTTCGTTGCCAGCGCCGGCCCTGCCGCTGATCGGTTAATGCTGCTCAACGCCGACGGTTACTGGTTGAAAAGTCCCAATCCGGCCGACGAGTGGGGCTTCATGTTCCAGCGCGAATTGACGCTGGCTGCCAAAAATCCGGCCGCCTGGGCCGCAATGTCGCAACAAAGCCGCGGCCAAGTCCGGCTCGGCGACGGCCTGTGGACCTGGAGCACGGCCTCACCGGTACCGAACGGCGACGCACCCTTGGCTCACAACGTCCGCTGGACAATCGTTACGCATTTGCCGGAACGGACGCTGACCGAATTGGCACTTCGGGTATGGCCGGCCAAAATCAGCGGGGCGCTGGTGTTACTCGCGCTATTCGGGCTCGGCATCCACCGGCTGGTTCAGGCCAAATCCGCGCAAGCCCGTGCCGAAAAAGCCGCCGCCCTGGCGCGGAGCGAGGCCGATTCGGCCTTGCGGCTGCACCAAGCGCAAGCCGGTTTTCAGATGCTGTTCGAAGCCAATACCAACGGTCTATTGGTAGTCGATGCCGAGGGCCGGATCGCCATGGGCAATCCCGCCTTCGAGGCCATGTTCGGCTACCGCCTGGCCGAGCTGCTGGGACAGCCGGTGGAAGTGCTGCTGGCCAACGCCGACCGTGCCGGCCACGCGTTAAAACGCGCGCAATATATGCGGGAGCCGTCCAGCCGGACGATGGGAGCCGGCCGCGATTTGTACGGCACCCGCAAAGACGGCAGCCAATTCGCCCTGGAAATCGGCCTAAGCCCGTTCTGGGACAATAAACAGTTCTTCGTGCTGGCGACCATCGTCGATATTTCTGAACGCAAGCGGACCCAGGACGAAATCCTGCGAATGAACGAAACACTGGAACAACGTGTCGCCGAACGCACCGCCGAATTGCAGACCGCGCGGCGGGAAGCGGAACGTCTGGCCCACGTCAAAGGCAATTTCCTGGCCAATATGAGCCACGAAATCCGCACGCCGATGAACGCGATTCTCGGCATCGCTTATTTATTGGAAAAAGCCCCGCTCGGCGCCGAGGAATTGGCACTGGTCAGAAAAATCCGCATGGCGGGACGGTCGCTGATGGGGATCATCAACGACATACTCGATTTTTCCAAAATCGAATCCGGCCGGCTGGAAATCGAGCGCACGCCGTTCCGGCTCAACGATGTGCTGGATAATGTCGCGACCTTGATGTCTTCGGTCGCGGCCAACGACGACGTCGAATTCATCATGGGGCCGGCCCCGGAGGGCATCGAATACCTGCTCGGCGATGCCTTGCGGCTGGAGCAAGTACTGGTCAACCTGACCGGCAACGCACTGAAATTCACCGCCCACGGCAGCGTCGCGCTGGCCGTCGCCCGCTGCAGCGTCGGCGGCAAGCCGGGCTTGCGCTTCAGTGTCACCGACACCGGCAAGGGCATCGCCGCCGATAAACAAGCCGAAATATTTAACGCTTTTTCGCAAGAAGACACCTCCACCACCCGCCGGTTCGGCGGTACCGGCCTGGGCTTGTCGATCTGCCGTTGCCTGGTGCAAATGATGGGCGGCGAGATCGGCGTCAGCAGCGAGTTAGGCAAAGGCAGCGAGTTCTGGTTCGAAATTCCAACGACACCGGTAGATGCGCGGGATTACGCCCATCCGGCACTGACCTTCCAAAACGTGCTGATTGCCGACGATCATCCACTGGCCCGGGAAATGCTGGCGGCAACGGTACGCAGCCTGGGCTGGAACCCGGAGGTGGTCGCATCCGGCGCAGAAGCGGTCGAGCGCATCCGCAGCCGGGCTGCCGGCCACGGCAAACTGCCGGACATTCTTTTGCTGGACTGGCGGATGCCTGGCCTGGACGGCTTACAGGCCGGCAAAGAAATCAAGCAGATACTCGGTGGCGCGCCGGAGGCGCCGTTGATCGTAATGGCCACCGCGCACGACCGCGAAGTCTTGAGCCACGAACCGGGCTCGGAATTGGCGGATGCGATTTTGAACAAACCGGTCACCGCATCGGCCCTGTACAACGCAATCAGCGAAGCCAGGCGTCATGCGCAAGGTAACCGCGGCCAGCGGCCGAGCGATACGGCCAGCCAGGGCCAACTCCGGGAGTTGCGGGTACTGGTGGTCGACGACAGCGAAATCAACCGCGATATGGCGAAGCGGATTCTGGAATCGGAAGCGGCCGAAGTGTTTTTGGCCGACGACGGTGTCGCGGCACTGGCCTGGCTGAAAGCCAACCCCGGTTGCGCCGATGTGGTGCTGATGGACGTGCAGATGCCGGAGATGGACGGCCACGAAGCCACCCGCCGCATCCGCGAGCAGCTGGGATTAACCGCGTTGCCGGTGATCGCCCTGACGGCCGGGGCCTTTCAATCTCAAATCGAGGCCTCGCTGGCTGCCGGGATGAACGGTTTTATCGCCAAACCGTTCGACGTCGACAAGTTGATCGCCTACCTTCGACAATATGCCTCACGACCGGCGCAATCTTCAACGACTGAGACTGGGCCTGATGTCCCGGCGGCCGATGCAGCGCCGGTTATCGATCTGCAAAAAGGTTTGCGGGCCTGGAGGGAACTGGACGTCTATAAAACCTATCTGGAAAAGTTTATCGCCAACCACGGCCGCGACGGCGATGCGATAGCCGAAGCAATCGCCGCCGGTGACGGCGAACAAGCCCGCGCGCTGGTTCACAAACTGAAAGGGTCGGCCGCCAATCTGGCTCTGGTAGCGATTTGGGAAGCCGCCGAACGTCTGGAACTCGCATTTCACCGGCAACTCGCCATCGGAGACTTGCCGCAAGTTTTGCAACGCGCCCTGGACCGCGGCCGCATCGCGATCTCCAGCCTGGTCGGCGATTGTGGCAGCGTTTCCAGCGAGTCGGACATTCACGGGGCCAACCCGACCGGCTCCCCCGACGAGAACGCTTGACTCTCTGGTCCAAACCCTACTTGAGCAGACAACCCGCCAGAAACAGGCGTACAGCGGGCGTCACCCAGCGTTCGATTTCGGCGGCATCCGGCGTTGGCTCCAGGCCCAATTGCAGGCGCTGCAACCGCTCGCCGCGCACGGCACTGACGAACTGGTCGGCGAGAAAATCGGGGTCGATATCGGCAATCGCACCGGCTTGCTGGTGGCGGCGGAAAAACTGCGCCAGCGCCGCCAACGTCCGCCGCGGCCCCTGTTCGTAAAATTGGGTCGCCAATTCCGGAAATCGCGGCGACTCGCC
This sequence comes from Methylomonas sp. Uni0011, assembly GCF_056850255.1. NCBI lineage: Bacteria > Pseudomonadati > Pseudomonadota > Gammaproteobacteria > Methylococcales > Methylococcaceae > Methylomonas > Methylomonas sp. Uni0011. The sequence continues at coordinate 137,819 of NZ_JBVVNO010000008.1, read as the reverse complement.
GATCAGAATCGCCCGCATCCGCAATACGTCGGGACGGGTGATGCGAAACAAAAACTGGCAGGCAAAGCTTTGCAAAGCCTGTTCCGGCGGCGACTCGCCGCACAGACTCCCGATGAACTGGTCGCTGCAGCGGCGGATCAACGCGCCGAACAAGCCGGCTTTGCCGCCGAATTGGCTGTAAACGGTCCGTAGCGAGACCCGCGCGTCGCGGGCGATGGTTTCCATACTCAAATTGCCGTAGCCGTGTTCCAAAAAAAGCTGCAGCGCCGCGTCGAGTAATCTATCCCGGCTTTGTTGCTCGTCGCCCTTACACGGGCGGCCACATTTAACCATGCTGTCGTACTCATGAAATAAATTGACTTGCCAAACGATGATACCCTAGACTAAACGGTAATAGGTATTACCATTTTTAGTTGAGGCATTTCAGGGGAGAGGGCATGGCATTTATTTTGGAATCGGTAGTGGGGGCTTATCCGCGCATCCCCGCAACACAAGTAGGCCCGACCCGCTTTGCCAGACGAGGACTTGGTCTCAGCATCTTCGCATTCACTCTGCAATTGGCCGTATCCGGTTGCGGCGATTCCGGCGCGCCGGGCAATACCGCAGCCGCCATGCCGCCGGCCAACGTCAAAATTGCCCAACCCCTGAGCCGGGAAACCAGCGACTGGGACGAGTACACCGGCCGCATCGAAGCCGTCAATGCCGTCGATGTCCGCGCCCGGGTCGGCGGTTACCTGGAAAAGGTTAATTTCCATGCCGGCGATAAAGTCAAAAAAGGCGACCTGCTGTTTCTGATCGACCCCAAACCGTTGCAGGCGCAATTGAATTTCGCCAACGCCGAACTGGAACGGGCCAAAACCAAACGCGAACTGGCGAAAAACGATCTGGCCCGCGCCGAGAACCTGCTCAAAGCCAAAGCCATTTCCGCCGAAGAATACGACGCCCGCAGCAAAGGCCTGCGCGAAGCCGCCGCCGCCGTGGTTTCGGCCGAAGCCAGCGCCTACACCGCCAAACTCAATCTGGAATACACCGAAATCCGCGCCCCGATCGGCGGCCGGGTCGGCCGCGAATTGTTGACGGTCGGCAATCTGGTCAAAGCCGACGACACCCTATTAACACAATTGGTATCGACCGATCCGGTTTACGTCTACGTCGATGCCGACGAACAATCGGTGTTGAAATACCGGCGCCAGGCCAAGCAGGCAGGCAACGCCACCGCCGATCTGCACGGCGCGGCGGTCGAAGCGGCAGTGGCCGACGAAGACGGCTTTCCCCACCAGGGCAAACTGGACTACATCGCCCCGCGCGCCGACGCCGCCACCGGCACCTTGACCCTGCGCGGCGTGTTTGCCAATCCCGACGAACTGCTCAGCCCCGGCTTCTTCGCCCGCCTACGCCTGAAAGGTTCGGCGGCTTATCCGGCCCTGTTGGTGCCGGATCGCGCCATCGGTGCCGACCAGGCCCAGCGCTTCGTTTGGGTGGTCAACGCCAATAACCAGGCCGAATACCGGCCGGTCAAGCCCGGCGCCCGCATCGGTCAGTTGCGTGTCGTACGCGAAGGTTTGAAAGCCGATGACTGGGTCGTGGTCGAAGGCCTGCAAAAATTGCGACCCGGCGCCACCGTCGTTCCGGAAAAAACCGCGCTCGACGGCCAGGGAGGCCAATAAACCATGGATAAATTCAGCCACTTTTTTATCGACCGGCCGATCTTCGCCTCGGTACTGTCGATTGTGATCGTGCTGGTCGGCGGCCTGGCGCTGATCGGCCTGCCGATTGCCCAATATCCGGAAATCGCTCCGCCCACCGTCGTTGTCACCGCCACCTACCCCGGCGCCAACGCCAAAGTCGTCGCCGAAACGGTGGCAACGCCGGTCGAACAGGAAGTCAACGGCGTCGAGGACATGCTGTACATGTCGTCGCAATCGACCAATAGCGGCGTCATGGCCTTGACCATCACCTTCAAACCCGGCACCAATCTGGACAAAGCCCAGGTGTTGGTACAAAACCGGGTGGCACTGGCCGAACCCAAACTGCCGGAAGAAGTACGCCGCCAAGGCTTGAGCGTAAAAAAACGCAGCCCCGACTTAAGCCTGGTTGTAAATCTGGTATCGCCGGATAAACGCTACGACAGCGTTTACATGAGCAACTACGCGCTATTGCAAATCCGCGATACGCTGGCCCGGCTGCCCGGCGTCGGCGATATTCTGTTGTTCGGCGCCCGCGACTACAGCATGCGTCTGTGGCTGAACCCGGAAAAAGTCGCCGCCCGCAATCTGACCGCCGCCGAGGTGGTCAATGCCGTGCGCGAACAAAACGTGCAAGTCGCGGCCGGCGTGGTCGGTCAGCAACCGTCGCCGACCGCAGCCGAATACCAATATACGGTTAGCACGCTGGGTCGCTTGAGCGATCCGGAACAGTTCGGCGAAATCGTGATTAAACCCGGCGCCAACGGCCAGGTCACCAAACTCAAGGACGTGGCGCGGATCGAACTCGGCGCCAAGGACTACAACTCCGGCCTGTTCCTGGACGGTGAAGATACCGTCGGCCTGGCGATCTTCCAATTGCCCGGCTCCAACGCCATCGACACCAAAAAGGCCGTGGTCGAAGCGATGGAGAAACTGAAAACCCGCTTCCCGGAAGGTCTGGATTACGTGCTGGTCTACGACACCGTGGTGTTCGTTCAGCAATCGATCGACGCCGTGGTCAAGACCCTGTTCGAAGCGCTGGGTTTGGTGGTGTTGGTGGTGATCGTCTTCCTGCAAAACTGGCGGGCGGCGGTGATTCCGTTACTGGCGGTCCCGGTGTCGCTGATCGGCGCCTTTGCGGTGATGGCCGGCTTGGGTTTGTCTTTAAATACCTTGTCATTGTTCGGTCTGGTTTTGGCGATCGGTATCGTGGTTGACGACGCCATCGTCGTGGTCGAAAACGTCGAACGCCATATTGCCGAAGGCATGCACGCCCGCGAAGCCACCCGGCTGGCGATGAGCGAAGTGGTCGGGCCGGTCGTCGCCACGGCCCTGGTGTTGGTCGCCGTGTTCGTACCCACCGCCTTCATCACCGGCGTCTCCGGCGCGTTTTACAAACAGTTTGCCTTGACCATTGCCGTATCGACGGTGATCTCGGCCTTCAACTCGCTGACCCTGAGCCCGGCCCTGTGCGCGCTATTGCTGGACCGCGCCCACGAAAACAAGGACGCTTTCACCAAACTGTTCGACAAGCTATTCGGCTGGTTTTTCGTCCGCTTCAACCGCTTCTTCGAACGTTTCAGCCTCGGCTATTCCAGACTGGTCGCGCGACTGATCCGGATGGTCGCCGTGGTTCTGGTTTTGTACGTAGGTTTGAACGGCCTGAATTTTCTGGCCTTCGAAAAAGTGCCGACCGGCTTCATTCCGGATCAGGATCAGGGCTATCTGATCCTGTACGCGCAATTGCCCGACGCGGCATCGCTGGCCCGCACCAAGGATGTGGTGCAACAAGCCAGTAAAATCGTGCTGGACACCGAAGGCGTCAGCCATATCAACGCCTACGCCGGCTGGTCGATTCTGAGCGGTGCCAACCAATCGAATGTCGCGACCATGTTTGCCCGGCTGGACTCGTTTGACAGCCGCGCTCACCGCCCCGATCTGCATGCCTCGCAAGTCGTCAAAACCCTGAACCAGCGATTGGCCGCCATCCCCAACGCCCGCATCGCCGTGTTCACGCCACCGCCGATCCGCGGTATGAGTTCGGTCGGCGGTTTCAAATTGCAAGTGCAGGATCGCAATAACGCCGGCATCGACGAGTTGCAAAAAGTCACCGGCGAAATGATCGAAAAAGGCAACCAGCAACCGGGTTTGGTCGGCTTGTTCACTACCTTCCGCGCCGGCGTGCCGCAGTTGTTCGTCGACGTCGACCGCACTCAGGTCAAGTCGATGAACCTGCCATTGAAAGACGTGTTCGACACCTTGCAGATTTATCTGGGCTCGTTGTACGTCAACGATTTCAACATCTTCGGCCGCACCTATCAGGTCACGGCCCAGGCCGATGCCGATTTTCGGATGCTGCCCAGCGACATCACCCAGCTCAAAACCAAAAACCTGAGCGGCGGCATGGTGCCGTTGGGCGCGGTCGCCGACGTCAAGGAAATCAGCGGTCCGGATAAAATCACCCGCTACAACATGTACACCGCCGCCGAAATCAACGGCAGCACCCTGCCCGGCGTCAGCTCCGGCGATGCCATCGAGAAAATGGGCCGGGTATTGCGCGACAACCTGCCGCCCGGTTTCGACTTCGAATGGACCGAGCTCAGCTTGCAGCAAGTGCTGGCCGGCAACGTGGCGTTGCTGGTGTTCCCGCTCAGCGTGATCTTCGTGTTCCTGGCCCTGGCAGCGCAATACGAAAGCTGGGCCCTGCCGTTCGCGGTAATTCTGATCGTGCCGATGTGTATTTTGTCGTCGATGACCGGGGTCTGGATCGGCGGCATGGACAACAACATCTTCACCCAGATCGGCTTCATCGTCTTGGTCGGCCTGGCCAGCAAGAACGCGATTCTAATCGTCGAATTTGCCAAACACCGCCAGGAATCGGGCTTGAGCCGCTTCGATGCCGCAGTCGAGGCGGCGCGGATTCGGTTGCGACCGATTTTGATGACCTCGTTCGCGTTTGTGATGGGCGTGTTTCCGTTGGTGATCGCCAAGGGCGCCGGCGCCGAATCCCGGCACTTGCTGGGCACAGCGGTATTCAGCGGCATGATCGGCGTGACGATTTTCGGTTTGCTGCTGACGCCGGTGTTTTTCGTCGCGGTTCAAGGGCTGGCCAGCAAACTGCGTCGCAATGCCAAGGTGCAACAGGCCGGCGCGGAGTCAATGCCATGAATCTTAATTTGAAGCTTCGCCCGTTGGCTCAGGCCATGGTTGCAACCGGTCTGCTGGCCGGCTGCGCGGTCGGCCCGGATTACCAAACGCCGGCCACCGTCGATTTGCCCGGCCAATTCGTCAACGCCCCTGCCCCGCTGTTTGCGGCGGACAGCAGCGAGGTGGCCTGGTGGAAATTGTTCGATGACGGCTTGTTGGAACATCTGGTCGAGCAAAGCCTGCAACACAACCGCGATTTGCAAGCCGCCAAAGCCAATCTGGCCGAGGCCAGAGCCTTGTATCTGGAATCCGGCCTGAGCCTGCTGCCGACCGTTACCTCGCGCGCCAGCTACAACGAACAGAAACGTAGCGCCGGCTCGTTGAATAACCGGGCTTTCGTGCCGCGCGAGTTGAAACTGTACAGCATGGGCTTCGACGCCTCGTGGGAATTGGATTTCTTCGGCCGGGTCCGGCGCGGCGTCGAAGCCGCCGACGACCAGGTCGCCGCCGAGGAGGCCAGTTTACGCGACGTCGAGGTCAGCCTGATCGGCGAAGTCGCCCGCAATTACTTTGCGTTGCGCGGCCTGCAACACCAGTTGGCCGTGGCGAAACGTAATGCCGACAATCAAGCGCAAACCCTCGAAATCACTCAGGTTAAATTCGACAACGGCCGCGGCACCGAACTGGACACGTCGCGGGCCGAGGCGCAATTGCAAAGCACCCGCGCCGGCATCCCGCCGCTGGAAAATGCCATCGCCCAGGCCATCCACCGCTTGAGCGTGTTGAGCGGGCAGATGCCGGATGCCTTGGTTACTACCTTAAGCACCGAACAAGCATTACCTAAAGCGCCGGAAACGATCCGGATCGGCGATCCGGCGCAACTGCTGCGGCGGCGGCCGGACATTCGCATGGCCGAGCGCCAACTGGCCGCAACGACCGCGCAAATCGGCGTCGCCACGGCCGACCTGTTTCCGCGGGTGACCTTCGTCGGCAGCATTGCTCTGGAAGGCAACACCTTGACCCATTTGGTCGCGCCGGGCGGCGATGCCTATTCGATCGGTCCGCGCATTACTTGGGCGGCGTTCGACTTGGGCCGGGTTTACGCCCGGATCAGAGCCGCCGACGCCCGCGCCGAAGCGAGTCTGGCCCAATACGAGCAAACCGTGCTGAACGCGTTGGAAGAAACCGAAAACAGCCTGGTGGCTTATCGCCAGGAATTGAGCCGGCGAGCGGATTTAAGCAAAGCCGCGGCCGCCAGCGCCAAGGCCCGCGAGCTGGCGCAATTGCGCTATCAGGAAGGCATCAGCGATTTTCTGACGGTACTGGATGCCGAGCAGCGGCTGCTGCAAGACCAAAGCCAGTTGGCGCAAAGTGAAACCGCCGCGGCGACGGCGCTGGCCGCAGTCTACAAGGCGCTGGGCGGCGGTTGGGAAGCCGTTGCCGAGCCTGCCGCCGACTAGGTCCTTTGAGCACGGGCTCCAATATCTCGGAGCCCTCCGCCTAATCTGCCTCTAAACCGCAGCTTGTGCTGGTGCGGCCCCAGCCATGGCCTTGGCGAAATGGGGACAGAACGACTTTCGTTCGCGGTCAACAAATCCGACACAATTGACTGTTGACCCGGCGCCAGTTTCACGGGCGCCGATCCGGCCAGGCCGCTTCGCATCGCTCGATCGGGTCGGCTTGCAGCTGCCGTTCTCGATTCTCCAATAAAACTCAAGCAGTTCCGCACAAAAAATAGAATCTTGCAGATCTCCGATCTTTCACTAAAGTTATCCTTATTTCTTCACCACCACTGCTTAGCAAGACATATTCGTTTTCCCCGCACTTCATGAACAAAACTCTTCCGTCTTTATTTCGGATCGCGACTGCGATTTTGGTTTGGCTACCGGGTAGCCCGCATGCGGATGCCGACCTGACCGATCTGAACTTGGAAGAACTGATGGCGGTAAAAATTACTTCGGTGGCAAAAAAAGTCCAGTCCTTGCAGGATTCCGCCGCCGCGGTATTCGTGATCAGCAACGAAGACATCAAGCGCTCGGGCGCCACCAGCATTCCGGACGCGTTGCGCTTGGCGCCCGGCATCGACGTCGGCCGGATCGACTCCAACAAATGGGCGGTCAGTTCGCGCGGCTTCAACGGCCGCTTTGCCAATAAACTGCTGGTGCTGATCGACGGCAGGAACCTGTATACGCCAGCATTTGCCGGCGTGTATTGGGAACTTCAAGATGTGATGTTGGAAGACGTCGAGCGCATCGAAGTGGTCCGCGGTTCCGGCGCCGCGTTGTGGGGCGCCAACGCAGTCAATGGGGTAATCAATATCATCACCAAACACAGTGCCGACACCCAGGGCGGACTCGTCAGCGCCGGCGGCGGCACAGAAGAAAGAGCATTCGGCGCATTTCGCTACGGTACCCGCGTAAACGATACGACTACCGCCCGTGCCTATCTGAAGGGGTTTGAGCGCGACGCATTGGCGCGGGCCAACGGCAGCAGTGCCGGAGATTATTGGAGCAAGATGCAGGGCGGCTTCCGCCTCGATTCCGAGGTATCGGACGCGGATTCGCTAACGATACAAGGCGACATGTACTCCGCCGACTTAAACCAACAACTCTCGCTCGCTACGCTAACCGCGCCCTATCGACAAGTGGTCGGCGACCGGGCCATGGCCAGCGGCGGTAATATCGTCAGCCGTTGGCAACATAATTTCTCGGATACCTCAAGCACGACACTACAGCTGTATCTCGATTCCTACAACCGGCGTGAAGGGTTCATCGACGAGGAACGCCACACCACCGATCTGGATTTTCAACACCATTTCGCGCTGAACGCGTGGAATGACATTATCTGGGGCTTAGGATTCCGTTACTCGTCTTCCGACGTAACGGATATCCGTCCAGATCTGATCTCCTTCAGACCTACCGACCGCGATAACAGCTATTACAGTGGTTTTTTGCAAGACCAACTGACGCTAATCGACGACACCCTATGGTTGACCCTGGGGTCCAAACTGGAACATAACGATTTTACCGGCTTCGAAGTTCAGCCCACAGCACGCTTGATGTGGGCTCCCCACCCGCACCACCGCTTGTGGGGAGCTATCTCCCGCGGGGTGCGGATTCCGTCGCGGGTCGACGCCGATATGAGTCTGGTCGGTCAAATCCTGCCGCCGTTTAGCGGCCAGAACGTCACGCCGTTTCCGCTGGAGCTTGCGGTGATGGGCTCGGAGACTTACAAGGCCGAACAAGTGCTGGCTTACGAAATCGGTTACCGCTTCAGCCCGAATCCGGCCTTCTCGATAGACGTCGCCGGCTTTTACAACAACTACAGCACCCTGCGCTCATTCCAACCCGGCGCAATCAATACTTCGCAATTGCCGGCTGCTCTAAGCCAGCCGTTTTACATTAACAATGGCAACGCCGGTCGCACCTACGGCATCGAAACCTCGGCGGTCATGAAAATGCTGGACTGGTGGCGCTGGGACATCAGCTACAGCGCACTGCAAACCGAACTCAGCAGCAACGCCTACTACCAGGAAGCGGTCTCGCCGCAACATAAAATCTCGTTGCGGGCGAGTGTGAATCCGACATCCAATGTTACGCTGGACGCCTGGCTGCGTTACGTCGACAACGCCAGCGCCTTCACGCTGACAGGCCCCGCCCATATCCGCTCCTACACCACACTGGATCTGCGGCTGGGCTGGAAGTTGAGCCGCGGCGTCGAACTCGCACTAGTTGGACAAAACCTGCTGGACAACCGCCATCTGGAGTACATCCAGGAAACTTTCACCCAGGCTACCGAAGTTCAACGCGGAGTTTACGGCAAAATTACCTGGGAGTTTTAGCCTCGGCCGCGTCGTTTAGGCCCATACCTAAAAACTCGATTCCGGTTCGGCTGCGTGGACATTTACAGTTTGGGCGGCTGCAGATACGGCAAGCACCGCGCTTAACTCACGTTCGATCTTTCCTGCTACTTGTCTGACACAACACTGCGGCTCGCCATTGCCGCTAGCTAAAAGGGCGTTCCAGGCAATCTCGGTTAGAATGGCGGCTTTTCGATTCGGGAGTCAGCGGTGATGGACGAATTCTATAGCCCGCAACAACGGGAACTGCAAACGCAACACGATACCGTCCGCTTGGCGGACCGCTTACAGCAAATCATCGTCGAACAACACATCAACGAGCAGCACCAGGCTTTCATCGAAAGCCGCGACTTTTTCTTTCTGACCACGATCGACCACCGCGGTTATCCGACCTGTTCCTATAAAGGCGGCCATCCCGGCTTGGTCAGAGTGATCGGTCCGCAGGAATTGGCGTTTCCGAACTACGACGGTAACGGCATGTTTTTATCGCTGGGCAATATCAACGGCAACCCGAAAATCGGCCTGCTGTTCATCGATTTCGAAACGCCGCATCGGCTTCGGGTCCATGGCGACGCCCGTATTCAGGCCGACGATCCGCTGCTGGCCGACTATGCCGGCGCGGAATCGATCGTACGGGTGGCGATCAGCGAGATTTTTATCAACTGTCCGCGTTACATTCACAAAATGAGCCGCGTCGCCAGTTCCCAATACGTGCCGGAAGCCGGAAAAGATACGCCGCTACCGCAGTGGAAACGGATCGACGCCGTGCAGGACGTGTTGCCGGCCTGCGATAAACAAATCGCCGAGAACCTGGGCGGCACTATTACGCCGGAACATTACGGGGAGATGGTGCACCGCGGCGAAGGGTAAGCTTTGATCCCGCGCCAAGCCGCGTTTTCGAACAGAGTAACTGCTAAAAACCTTAACTGACTCACTTCAAATTGGAGAACCACATGAGCGAAAGAATCGTTATGCGTACCGGCGAAGCCTTGGTCGCCGGCGGCCCGGCCGGCACCGCTGCCGAGCCGGAAATCATCATCGGCGAGCTGGACGGGCCGGTCGGCACCGCAATCGCCACCTTGACTGGCGACCAGGTCCAGGGCCATAGCCGGGTGTTCGCGATTTTGAATACCGATATCCAAGTGCGGCCGGTGACGTTGATGGTCAGCAAGGTCACGGTCAAGAACAGCCGCTATACCAATATTTTGATGGGTACGGTGCAGGCGGCAATCGCCAACGGCGTGTTGGACGCGGTGCGCGCCGGCGACATCCCGAAAGAAAAAGCCAACGACCTCGGCATCATTTGCTCGGTATGGCTGAATCCGAGCGTGATCAAGGACGACAAACTCGACCACCGCATTCTGTTCGACATCCACCGTCAAGCCATGGCCAAAGCCATCCATAAAGCCATGACCAACACCCCGGACATCGATTGGCTGCTGGAAAACCAGGAAAAAATCGTCCACAAGTACTTTCAAATGGGTCTGGACGGCAAGATTTAAGCGCGCGCCGCCCCGCTACGCACTAATAGCGGATCAATATTAATTTGACAGACCGGCAAAATCCGCCTAAAAAGACAAACTGATTTCGATTCGAAATCAGTTTGTCTTGTCTACAGGGGAGATTTTGCTATGAAAACGCGCCTTTCACTGTCCGCCGCCGGACTGTTCCTGACTCTTTTCGCTTCCGCCCAAGCCGCCGAACACAGCGTGGCTTATCCGGAAGGCTATCGCACCTGGCTGCATGCCAAAACCATGCTGATCCAGCCCGGCCATGCCTTGGAAAACCCGTTTCAAGGCCTGCACCACGTCTATGCCAATAAAAAAGCCGAAAGCGGATTGAAATCCGGCAAATATCAAGACGGTTCGGTGCTGGTATTCGATCTGTTGCAATACCAGGAACAGGATAAAACCATTCAGGAAGGCGAGCGCAAACTACTGGGTGTGATGCAGAAAGATTCGAAAAAATATGCCGCGACCGGCGGCTGGGGCTTCGAGGGCTTTGCCGGCAACAGCAAGACCGAACGCTTGGTCAAGGATGGCGGAGCGAGTTGCTTTGCCTGCCACGCCTCCGAGCAAAAAACCGACTACGTGTTTTCTCAATACCGGCCCTGATCCGGATTTTCCGGCCGCCGGGCAGGCGCCGATTGCCGGCGCCTCTATCGCTCGACTTATTTGGCCGTGGCTCGATCCAGCAAACGAATACCGTCCGCCTCGATCAATATCCGCCGCTGTTTGTACAAACCGCCAATAGCCTGTTTGAACACCTTCTTACTGACCGCAAAGGTGTCGTAGATCAGCTCCGGATCGCTTTTGTCGGTCAACGCCACATAGCCGCCGCGTCGGGCCAGGATATCCAGTATCTTCGCCGAGGTGGCGTCCACTTTCTGCCCGTACTTTTCCTGGCTGAGGATTAAATCCAGTTTGTGGTCCGGGCGGATCTTCTTGATGTAGCCGGTCAATTTCTGGCCTTTTTTCAGCGGCTGGAACACTTCGTTTTTATACAACACGCCCCAGTATTGGTGGTCTACCACCGCTTTGAAACCCAGTTCGGTATGCTCGGCGATTACCAATTGCACGGCCTGGCCTTCCTTGTAGTAAAAAGCCTGATCCTGAATGAAATCGTCCAACACCATCGACGCAGCGATACGGTTGTCCTCGTCCAGAAACAAGCGGACCAGATAGGAGCGGCCTTCGATGACCTTGCCTTTTTGTTCGCTGAACGGCAACAACAAGTCCTTAGGCAAGCCCCAATCCAAAAATGCCCCGGCATGGCTCAGCGAGACGCACTTTAACCAAGCCACCTCGCCGGCTTGCGCCAGCGGCATTTGCAAGGTCGCCAAAGTTTGGCCTTTGCCGTCGACATAAACAAACGCATCGACTTTTGCACCGACCGCCAATTCCGTGACGGGCGGTTTATCGTCCAACGCGATCTCTCCCAATTCGCCGCCGTCCAAATAATATTGGTTATCGCGCCGGCTAAGCACGGTTAACGCATTGACTTTACCTAATTCGATCATGGGATTCCGGGAGATTGAGACGAGACCGGCCGCATGGCACCGGCGTTGGAAAACTAGCGAAGCCGCATTATACAAGCAATCGCGCTGGGGCTGACCGCGACTTACGCTGCGATAAATCGGCAACAATTGACGCAGCTCAATCGATTTAGCGCTACGACCGACTATAATGGCCGGTTTTTTCAGCACGTTACGGCGCTCGAAACCGAGCGCAAGCACACACCATGACTTTATTACTCAAATACCTGTCCTCCTGCTGGTTTCTGAATAATCCGGCCGACTTGGTCCCGCCCAATTCCTTTATGTGGAAAAACGTGGCGTTCTATTTAATGTCCGGCATCATCGTCGAAAGTTTGATTGCCGATCCGGCCGACGGCACTCTGGAAGTATTGGGCCGCACTATTATGGCTTTCAGTTCCGTGGCGGTATTGCTGCTGACCGAAAGAAAATGGAGTCTGTTCAGCCAGTTGTACACGTCGATTTTCGTCTGCGAAAACTTCATCATGACCCTGGCCATCGCCGCCGAAGGCCTGGACTACTGGCTGGTGTTGAAACACCATCCCTACCGCGAGGAAATCGGCATTGGCATCGCGGTATTTCTGGTGGTTTGGTATATCAGTATCGTCAGTTACATCTTCCGCGGTTTTTTCAAATACACCATGAGTGTCAGCCTGATTTACGCATTCAGTTACTTCATCCTGACTTACGGCATTCCAATGCTGTTGATGGATATTTGACCGGTCTCCGGGCGGGCACCAACTCGGTACCCGCCCTGCACTACAAAATCTCGGCCAGATTTCCCTTATCTTCCAGCCAACTTTTGCGGTCGCCGGCGCGTTTCTTCGCCAGCAACAAATCCATCTGCTGAAACGCCTCGGCGTGGTCCGGCACCGTCAACTGCACCAGCCGGCGCGTATCCGGATTCATCGTGGTTTCGCGCAGTTGCGACGGATTCATTTCGCCCAAGCCTTTGAAGCGTTGAATATTGACCTTGCCGCTGAGTTTTTCGGCTTCGATCCGCGCCAGCACACCCAAACGTTCGGATTCGTCCAAGGCGTAAAACACCTTTTTGCCGACGTCAATCCGGTACAGCGGCGGCATCGCCACGAACACGTGGCCGGCTTCGACCAAGGCCTTGAAGTGTTTATAAAACAAGGCGCAAATCAAGGTGGCGATGTGGTTGCCGTCGGAATCGGCATCGGCCAGGATGCAGACCTTGCCGTAACGCAGGTTTTGCAAATCGTCGCTATCGGGCTCAATGCCCAGCGCCACGGCGATGTCGTGCACCTCTTGCGAGGCCATGACCTCGCCGGAATCGACCTCCCAGGTGTTCAAAATTTTGCCTCTAAGCGGCATGATGGCCTGGAACTCGCGGTCTCGGGCCTGTTTGGCGGAACCGCCGGCCGAATCGCCCTCGACCAGGAACAGTTCGGTACGGCTGAGATCCTGTCCTGAGCAATCGGCCAGTTTGCCGGGTAAAGCCGGCCCGGCCGTGATTTTCTTACGCACGATTTTCTTAGCCGAACGCAAGCGCTTTTGGGCGCTGGCGAGGATGATCTCGGCGATTTTCTCGCCTTCCTGCGGATGCTGGTTCAGCCACAGGCTGAACGTATCCTTGGCCACACCGGAAACGAAAGTCACGCATTCGCGCGAACTCAAACGCTCCTTGGTCTGCCCCGAGAATTGCGGATCTTCCAGTTTCACCGACAGCACGAAATGGCAGTTTTCCCAGACGTCTTCCGGCGCGATCTTGACGCCGCGCGGCAGCAGATTGCGAAAATCCAGAAACTCGCGGATCGCTTCGGTCAAACCGGCGCGCAGGCCGTTGACGTGGGTACCGCCCTGCGCGGTCGGCACCAGATTGACGTAACTTTCCGCCACCGCCTCCGACAGACTGTCGGGAGTCCAGACGATGCCCCATTCCACCGCCTCGTTGCTGGCGGCCATATTGGCCATGAACGGCGGCTGCGGAAAAATTTCGGCGTCGCCGACCCGGTCCAGCAGATATTCTTGTAAGCCGTTCTGGTAACACCATTCCAGCCGCTCGTCGCTGAGTTCGGACAGCAGCACGATTTTCAGGCCCGGACACAAAACGGCCTTGGCGCGCAATACGTGCTTGAGTTTGCTGACGGAAACCCGGTTGGAATCGAAATATTTGGCGTCCGGCCAAAAATGCACGCTGGTACCGGTGTTGTTTTTGCCGACATTGCCGGTTTGCTGCAATTCACCGACCTTGTCGCCGCCGGCAAATTCCATTTGGTAAACGCCGCCGCCGCGCTTGATCTCGACCAATAGCTTTTCGGACAGGGCATTGACCACCGACACGCCAACGCCGTGCAAACCGCCGGAGAACTGGTAGTTCTTGTTGGAAAATTTACCGCCGGCGTGGAGCTGAGTCAGGATCACTTCGACGCCGGGAATGCCTTGTTCCGGATGCATATCGACCGGCATGCCGCGGCCGTCGTCGACGACCTTGACCGAGCCGTCTTTAAACAAGGTTACTTCAATGTTTTTTGCGTATCCGGCCAGCGCTTCGTCGACGCTGTTATCGACCACTTCCTGCACCAAATGGTTGGGCCGGGTGGTATCGGTATACATGCCGGGGCGCTTACGCACCGGGTCCAGGCCGCTCAGCACCTCGATCGCGGCGGCATTGTATTCTTGGGTCATGATATGTTTTTGAAGGTAGTCAGCCAGTGTCGGCGGACCATTATATGTCAACCTACCCGCGCAAACTCGGCCAAGGGCAAATGTCCGGGCCCGTAACCGCGGGTTCGGGACTGCCGGGACTCATGCCGAACCAAGTCCCGCTAGTTCCGGATCAAATTGCCGGTCTTTGAAGGGGGGAAGGAAAGGCCCGACGAAAAGCCGGACGAACGACATTTCGCAGGGCCCGTTTGCTGTTTCGGATGCCAGCCAACCATCTTGGCGACCACCACGGTTTTAGATCAGCGCAGGCGTTGCACTTGGTCGGCGGCGAATACGATGGTTTCTCTGCCGGGGGTCGTGTCGTTGAAATCGATCGATGCCGGCCAAACTCGGCTAAAGCTCCATTCCGCGATGGGCGTCATCGTCTGGTCATAGGCAATCAAAGTCGCATCGACCCGCGACCGGGCCGACCGCCCACTGGCAACTTGTTGCCGCCAGTTCCACAAATCCATCGACTTGGTTAAGCCTCTGCTACAGGTAAGATTTTTGACCTGCAGACGCCCAGGAAGCTTAGTAGTGCTCTCTTCGCGCGGATTAACCCTGGTTTGCTCCACCTCGTTCTGCGACCCCATGCCTTTGCAATCAGTGAAATAGGTGGAAATACCGCCGGCGCTAAATTCGTAATAGACCGACAGGCCCGAATTGTTGACAACATCCTCAGTGGCAGCGGCGCTGGCTGACGAGGCCATCAAGGCACCTAAGACAACACTTATAAAACGGCTAGCTGTTTTCATGACATATCCTCAAAAGGTTAGATAATTTGGTTTGGAAGAGAGCCGCCAATACGACAGTTAAAAAATCTGTCGTCACAATCGATGGACTTCAATTTGTATTGGCAAGGGCGATGCCATGTTTGGCAAACCGAGACCAACAAAAACCAACCCATTGAATACACGCAATTATTTACAAAAACCGCCCAGGAAACATCAGCTCCCCTAACGCCTGCTGACCACGACATATCGCTTTTACACGAAATATCGTACGAAATTCGAACGCTCAATTACCCCGGTTCCAATCGCGGGTATCTTTTCGGCATCGCCCCGGACTATTTCGACAGAGCAACGAAACCAATGCGTTCGTGATTGCACTGTTGCGTTAGATAGATCACCTAAGGCAGTGGACAAGCAGGCCCGCTGCCAATTGGCAACTGGCGGACTCTGTCGAGAGCGGGTCCTCAATCTCGGCTGCCGATGGCGGAACGCGGCAATCTCAATCCGGACTCAACCGCTCGGCAAAACATACTATAATGCTCGGTCATTTTTTCGAGCATAGCCGCGCAAACCATGTCGAGACGCAAAAACGCTGCCCAATTTGAAGAGGCCATGGCCGAACTGGAAAAGTTGGTCGAACAGATGGAGCGCGGCGATATCACGCTGGAAGAATCGTTGAAATTCTTCGAACGCGGCGTCGGTTTAACCCGGACCTGCCAGCAAGCTTTGCAGGAAGCCGAACAGAAAGTACAGATTTTATTAGAGAAAAACGGCCAGCAAACTTTGGAGCCATTCACCGATGAGTAAGTTGAAAGAATATTTAGTCGCCTGCCAGAACCGCGTCGAACGCGCGTTGGACGCCCGCTTGCCCGGCGACAACATTTTGCCGCAGACGCTGCATGCCGCGATGCGCTACAGCGTTTTAGACGGCGGCAAGCGCACCCGGCCGTTGCTGACCTACGCCACCGGCGTGGCCGTGGGTTTGAGCGAAGAAGAATTGGACGCCCAGGCCTGTGCGGTGGAATTCATCCACGTTTACTCCCTGATCCACGACGACTTGCCGGCGATGGACAACGACGACCTGCGCCGCGGCAAGCCGACCTGCCATAAGGCATTCGACGAAGCCACGGCGATCCTGGCCGGCGACGCCCTGCAGGCCCTGGCTTTCGACGTGTTGGCCAACGACGCCGCCATCAAGGTCGGCGCGGAAGCCAGAGTCAAGATGATCGCGGCATTGACCCGCGCCAGCGGTTCGCAAGGCATGGTCGGCGGCCAAGCCATCGATCTGGGCTCGGTCGGACGCAAACTGACTTTGCCAGAACTGGAAAACATGCATATTCACAAAACCGGTGCCTTGATCCGGGCCAGCGTCAACTTAGCGGCCCTGTCCAAACCGGGCCTGGATGCCGACGCCGCCAAAAAACTGGACCATTACGCCAAATGCATCGGCTTATCGTTTCAAGTCAAAGACGACATTCTCGACATTGAAGCCGACACGGCAACGCTGGGTAAAACGCAGGGCAAGGACGTGGATAACGACAAGCCGACCTACCCGGCTTTATTGGGTCTGGCCGGAGCAAAAGAAAAAGCCCAGGCACTGCACGAGCAAGCGGTGGCCAGTTTGGCCGATTTCGGTCCGGAAGCCGACCTGTTAAGGGCACTATCCCTGTACATCATCGAGCGCACCCACTAGACCCCTGCTTTTCTCACCGCCCTGCGGCCCCAAGGAAATAATAACAACATGACATCTTCCGGAAACTTCCCGCTACTCGACACCATCGCCGGCCCGACCGACATCCGTGCCCTGAAGAAAGAGCAACTGCCGCAGTTGGCCGATGAGGTGCGTTCTTATTTGACGCACACGGTCAGCATTTCCGGCGGCCATTTCGCCGCGGGCCTGGGTACGGTGGAACTGACCGTGGCTTTGCATTATGTGTTCGATACGCCGGTGGACCAGTTGGTGTGGGATGTGGGCCATCAGGCTTATCCACATAAGATTCTGACCGGGCGCAAGGATCGGATGACGACGATTCGCACCCTCGGCGGGGTGTCGGCGTTTCCGTCGCGCGACGAGAGTGAATACGATGCCTTCGGCGTCGGCCATTCCTCGACCTCGATCAGCGCAGCGCTGGGTATGGCGATCGCCTCGCAGTTGCGCGGCGAGGACAAGAAGATGGTGGCGATCATCGGCGACGGTTCGATTACCGGCGGCATGGCCTTCGAGGCGATGAATCATGCCGGCGACGTCAATGCCAATCTGTTGGTGATTCTGAACGATAACGAGATGTCGATCTCGCCGCCGGTCGGGGCGATGAATAATTACCTGACCAAGATTTTATCCAGCAAGTTTTATTCGTCGGTCAAGAAGGAAAGCAAGAAGGCTTTGTCCAGTATGCCCAGTGTCTGGGAATTGGCGCGGAAAGCGGAAGAGCATGTGAAAGGCATGATCGTGCCGGGTACTTTGTTCGAGGAGCTGGGTTTCAATTATTTCGGGCCGATCGACGGTCACGATCTGGAGATGCTGGTCTCGACCCTGGAGAATCTGAAGGATTTGACCGGACCGGTGTTCCTGCATGTGGTGACCAAAAAGGGCAAGGGTTATGCCCCGGCCGAGAAGGATCCGCTGGCCTATCACGGCGTACCGGCCTTCGACCCGACCCAGGATTTTCTACCGAAGGCGGCACCGTCGCCGCATCCGACCTATACCGAGGTGTTCGGCCGTTGGTTGTGCGATATGGCGGCGCAAGACGAGCGGCTGTTGGGTATCACCCCGGCGATGCGCGAAGGTTCGGGCTTGGTCGAGTTTTCGCAGAAATTTCCGAAGCGTTATTTCGACGTGGCGATTGCCGAGCAACATGCGGTGACCCTGGCCGCCGGTCAGGCTTGCCAGGGTGCAAAGCCGGTGGTGGCGATTTATTCGACCTTTTTGCAACGCGGTTACGATCAGTTGATTCACGACGTGGCTTTGCAGAACCTGGATGTACTGTTTGCGCTGGATAGAGCCGGTCTGGTGGGACCGGACGGCCCGACCCATGCCGGCGCGTTCGATTACAGCTATATGCGCTGCATCCCCAATCTGCTGGTGATGGCCCCGGCCGACGAGAACGAATGCCGGCAGATGCTGACCACCGGCTTCCACCACCACGGCCCGGCCGCGGTGCGTTATCCGCGCGGCAAGGGTCCCGGTGCGGCGGTCAACCCGGAACTCAGCACGCTGGAAATCGGCAAGGGTGAAATCAGACACCAGGGCGGGCGGATTGCGATTCTGGCCTGGGGGGCGATGGTGACGCCGGCCGTCGAAGCCGGCAAGCAACTGGGCGCCACAGTGGCGAACATGCGCTTTGTGAAACCGATCGACGAAGACTTGATCCTGCAGTTGGCCAAAAGCCACGACGTGTTCGTCACGGTCGAGGAAAACGTCATTGCCGGCGGCGCCGGTAGTGCGGTACTGCAGTTCCTGCAACAGCAGAAGATTCTGATGCCGGTACTGAACATCGGCCTGCCCGACCGCTTCGTCGAGCAGGGTTCCCGCGAGGAATTGCTCAGCCTGTGCCGGCTCGATGTCAACGGCATCCGCCTGCAGATTGAAGCTTTTTGCGCATAATCACGAGGTGAAAAATGGACCGTTTACGCAAAAAAATCCGCGATATTCCTGATTTTCCCAAGCCCGGCATTATCTTTAAAGACATTACGCCGCTGGTCAAAGACCCGGCCACGTTGCGTTTGTCGGTCCACCAGTTACTGCATCCGTTCTTAGGCCGCGACATCACTGCGGTGGCCGGCATGGAGGCCAGAGGCTTCATTTTTGGCGCCTTAGTCGCCTGGGAGCTGGGCATTCCGTTCGTACCGCTGCGCAAACCCGGCAAACTGCCTTACGACGTACAGAGCGTGTCTTACGACCTGGAATACGGCTCGGCCGAACTGGAAGTCCATATCGACGCCGTCGACAGCGACGACAAAGTGCTATTGATCGACGACTTGCTGGCTACCGGCGGCACGGCCAAAGCCAGTTGCGAATTGATAGAAAAGCTGGGGGCCGAAGTCGTTGCCTGCGCTTTCGTCGTGGAATTAGATTTTTTGGCGGGACGGGAAAAACTGGCGGGCTACGAAGTGCATTCCCTGTTGCACTACTGATTTAGACTAAAAGACGCCTCCGTGCGTCTCTAAACTAAATCAACGGCGTTTACGCCGCATTTTTTTTTTACTGCTGAATTCATCCATCTTCGCAGCGGCCTGTTCGAACTGAGCCTCGGCCTTTTCGAAAGACTGCGACATATTCTCGAAAGCGTCAGATTTTGCCGCGTTGCCATCGATAGCAGGATTCAAACTGGATTGAGGACCTAACGAACCGCTTCCGGCCGGTCGCTTCGGCTTGTCGACCGCCTTTGCCGGCTTTGCCGAACTCGTTTCGTCCTCTATCGCCGAATCGACATCGATATCGTAAGTTTCGGCGGAGTGCTTACCGTCGTTAACCAGATTCTGCCGGTATTGCAAAAACGATTCGCGGGTAAACACGTAAGGATCCAACGCCGCCTCGTCGATGAAATTTAATGCACCTTCGGCATTGGCCCTGTCGTTAATCCCCTCGACAATACCAGTGCCCGGCAGGTAAGTACTCGGGTTTGCCGCCCGATCGAGAATGCTGGCCGAACCGTCGCGAATTGTGGTCGGGCCTAAAATCGGCAGCACCAAATAAGCTCCCTGATCGACTCCCCATACCGCCAGCGTCTGACCGAAATCCTCGACATTGCTTTGCATGCCCAAATCACTGGCAACATCGAACAGCCCCAACAAACCGATAGTCGAGTTGGTCAAAAACCGGCCAGTATCGGATGCCCCCTGACTAACCTTACCTTGTAGGAAGTCATTCAAAACGACGTTGATACCCTTCAAATTGGTGAAAAAATTAGTCACGCCGGTTTCCATGAAATCCGGAGTAATGAATTTGTAACCGTCGGCTACCGGTTTAAGCAAATACTTATCCAGGCCCATGTTGAAACCATACATCGATCGGTTGAAACCCTCGTAAGGATCGACCGAATTGGTTTTGGACTCGGCAATATTGGTGGCTCCTAGATCTTTTGGTTCCGTACTCGCGCAACCGCCGACCGATAAAGCACCGGAAAACAGCGCGGCCCACATCAAGCCGGCTTGGCTTTTACCTTGATAACAGGGGTTAAAAAACATCACTCACAATTCCTGGCAAACTATTGTTTCGCGTAACTTTCAATTTTTTCGTTGATTTTGGCAATCAAAGCATCGAAACCTTCCCGACTCAAAACACTGGTATATTCCGACCTTTTCAATGCCAAATCGCTGACACCATCCGCTATTATATTGATAATTCGCCAACCATCGTCCTTTTTCTTCATCATGTAGTCGAATTTGACGTCTTTCTCGCCGGGAATCAATAAATTGGTATGGATTACCACGCCGCCGCGGCCAGTCTCTTCCTCAGAAACGAAATTAAACGATTCCCCGGAAAAATCTTTGAAATTATGCGCATACGCGGAAACGCTGAGCCGGCTGAACACTGTTTCCAATTTTTCCTGTTGCTCTGGAGTCAACTCCTCCCACTGCTTACCGACCACAATACGAGCGATTTTTGGCAAATCGTGACTTTTCTTAACCAGTACGTCCAATTTGTCATAACGGCCGTTGAAGCCCAAGGTTTTGCCTTGCTTCATTATGCCCAGCAATTCGTTTTGAAACTCGTCGACCACCTGTCTCGCAGTCTGCTCTTCCGCCGTCGCCAACGGAGAGAACATTAGAAACAAAAGCAAGCCCAGTACGGAATACATTCTGTTGAACATAACGCTTATCGAAACCTCATATTTAGAGCGACTATTTTAAGATTCGACTTTGACCGGAATTTCCGAAATCGAACTTTTTTTGTAATTCATCACGAACTCGGGCTGTTTCTCCGGCAACATGTCCCCCGCAGTTTTCGGCCCGCGAATCTTTGCAAGCAGGGCTTTCAACGGATTAGCCAAGGTATCTTCAACCGCAGTAGCTTCATAACCGCAATGCGCCATGCAGTTAGCGCATTTGGGATTCTTCACGGTACCGTATTTCTCCCACGGCGTAGAGTCCAACAGTTCCTGAAACGAGGAAGCATTGCCCTCGTCCGCTAACAAATAGCAAGGTTTTTGCCACCCGAACACATTGCGGGTTGGATTACCCCACGGTGTGCAATCGTAGTTCTGATTGCCGGCCAGAAAATCCAGATAAAGCGAGGAGTGGTTCAGCTTCCACTTTCTGGTCTTGCCGATTTTGAAAATGCCGCGGAATAAGTTTTTAACTTCCAAGCCTTTAATAAAGACGTCTTGACGTGGCGCCCTCTCGTAACTGAAGCCAGGCGCAATCGTTACACCTTCCACGCCAAGTTCCATCGCATAATCCAGAAACTCGGCGACTTCTTCCGGGGTTTCGCCCTGGAACAGTGTGCAGTTGATCGTAACCCGAAACCCCTTGCTGAGAGCCAATTTGATCGCCTCTACCGCGATATCGAATACACCGTCCTGACAGACCGATGCATCGTGACGGTTTTTCAAGCCATCCAGATGCACAGAGAATGTCAGGTAAGGCGACGGCTTGTAATCGTTGATGCGCTTTCTCAACAACAATGCGTTGGTGCACAAATAGACGAATTTCTTTCTGGCGACGATGCCTTCGACGATTTGCGGCATTTCCTTGTGAATCAATGGTTCCCCGCCCGGAATAGAAACCATCGGCGCACCGCATTCATCCACTGCATCCAGACACTCTTGCACAGACAAGCGCTTATCCAAAATGTCGTCCGGATAGTCGATCTTACCGCAACCGGCACAAGCCAGATTACATCTGAACAAAGGCTCCAGCATTAAAACCAAAGGGTACTTTTTGACTCCTTTAATTTTTTGCTTGATCAGATAACTACCCACAGCCAATTGCTGACGTAAAGGAACACTCACGGCATTATTCTCCAAAAACTTTCAAGACTTTCAGCTGCGACGCTGTTACAAAAAAACAACAGCATTCGAGCCATTACTATCGGGAGCGCGCCCAAACCAACGACCACCAAGCCAGAGAAACGAGCGGACGCACAACTAGATGTGGTAAGAATACTACTTTTTTATACCTTGCTCCAGTCGAAATACGCAAAAAACAACAACCTACTTGGGAAGTACTTTGCAAAACCACAACCATCACAGATCCAAACCCCGCCGCCTGCAAACCCAGCCCTACAAAATATGCCTTATAAATCATAACGAAAGCACACCAAACAAGAACCAAAACCCAAAACAGCAACATCAATCCCAGCAAATTTGCCTTAAAGCAACATCGCTTTGCAAAACCCCAACAAACAGTCTATCATTGCCGCTACCGATAGTTAGACTAAAAAGTAAATGAACGGATTTCACCCCCCCATCGATAACCCGGAATTGCTGAAACAGCTATCCGACCAAGAACTTCAAGCCGTGCTGCTTGAAGGCGTGTCGCGTACGTTTGCGCTGACCATTCCGCAGTTGCCGAAAACGCTCTATCCGGCCGTGGCCAATGCTTATCTACTCTGTAGAATCGTCGACACTATCGAAGACGAAGTTTCCCTTAGCCCAGCACAAAAAAAGGGCTTCTGCGACCGTTTTATTGACATCGTTAAGACCGGCCGCGGTGCTGAGGCGTTTGCCGCCGAATTGGCTCCGCTGCTGTCCGCACAAACCATTCCGGCCGAACACAGCCTGATCCGGCTGATCCCCCGCGTCATCGCCATCACCCACAGCCTCTCGACCCCGCAAATAGACGCGTTGGCATGCTGTGTGGAAACCATGGCCGGCGGCATGCCGGTTTACCAGGCCCTCGACCTGCACGCCGGTCTGAAAACCATGAAAGACATGGATGACTATTGCTACTACGTGGCCGGCTGTGTTGGCGAAATGCTGGCAAAACTGTTCTGCCACTACTCGCCGGAAATCGATCAGCATCGGCCGGAACTGCTGAAGCTATCGGTCTCGTTCGGCCAAGGCTTGCAAATGACCAACATTCTGAAAGACATCTGGGACGACGCCAAACGCGGAGTATGCTGGCTGCCGCAGGACATATTCGATGAAACCGGCTTCGATTTGGCCGATCTGACGCCGACCACCAACGACGAACGCTTCCGCAAGGGCCTGGAGCGCCTGATCGGTATCGCCCACGGCCATTTGCAAAACGCATTGACCTACACCCAACTGTTGCCCAGCCACGAAACCGGCATCCGCAACTTCTGCCTGTGGGCACTGGGCATGGCGGTGTTGACCTTAAAGAAGATCAAACAGCACCTGGACTTCAACGAATCCAACCAGGTCAAGATCAGTCGCAACAGCGTCAAGGCCACGATTATCGCCAGCAAATTATCGGCACGCAGCAACTGGCTGCTGTCACTGCTTTTCAATCTCACCAGCAGCGGCTTAAAAACCCCTGACTGGCAGTATTCACCCGTATCTCACACTGGACCATAAGGAATCGCCATGTTTACTGAAGCCCCTGTAGAGACCAGCAATCACGACTTTTCCCAACACAGCTCGGCGGCTGCCATCAGCCCGGGCAAAATTCAAGCCGCGATCGACCGAGCGCAGGCGAAACTGCTCGGCTTGCAAAATCCGGCCGGCTATTGGGTATTCGAACTCGAAGCCGACTGCACCATTCCGTCCGAATACATCATGATGATGCATTACCTGGACGACATTAACGAAGAACTCCAAGCCAAGATCGCAGTTTATCTGCGTAGCCGGCAAAATCCGGATGGCAGCTATCCGCTATTCACCGGCGGCCAGGGCGACATCAGCTGCAGCGTCAAGGTGTATTACGCCTTGAAAATGGCCGGCGATCCGATCGACGCGCCGCATATGGTGCAACTGCGCAACTGGATCCTGAGCCAAGGCGGCGCGGCGCGCGCCAACGTCTTCACCCGAATCGCACTGGCAATATTCGAGCAACTGCCTTGGCGCGGCGTACCCTACATTCCGGTCGAAATCATGCTGCTGCCCAAGTGGTTTCCGTTCCACTTGGACAAAGTGTCTTATTGGTCGCGCACCGTGATGGTACCGCTGTTCATCCTGTGCACGCTGAAGGCCAAAGCCAAGAATCCGCATAAGGTAGACATCCTGGAATTGTTCGTGGTGCATCCGGACGAAGAAAAGCATTATTTTCCCGAGCGTACGCTGCTGAATAAATGCTTTCTGGCGCTGGACCAACTGGGCCGCGTGACCGAACCGTTGATTCCGCAGAGCATGCGTAAGCGCGCGATAGACAAGGCCTTGACTTGGTTTACCGAGCGTTTGAACGGCGAAGACGGCTTGGGCGGCATCTTTCCGGCCATGGTCAACGCCTACGAGGCCATGCTGCTGCTCGGTATGCCGCACGACCATCCAAATGTCGCAATCGCCCGCAAATCCATCGACAAACTGTTGGTGATTAAGGAAGACGAAGCGTATTGCCAGCCTTGCCTGTCCCCGGTCTGGGATACTGCCCTGGCCAGCATGGCGCTGATCGAAGCCGACAAGCGCGGTAACGCACCGCAACTGGCAAAAGCCAACGACTGGCTGAAAAGCGTGCAACTATCCGACGAACCGGGCGACTGGCGCGTCAGCAAACCTGATTTGGCCGGTGGCGGCTGGGCATTCCAATTCGCCAACCCGCATTATCCCGATGTCGACGATACCGCAATCGTCGGTTTCGCGATGGCCGAATCCGAGCAAGACGGTTTGGACGAATCCATCCACCGCGCCACCCGCTGGATCGTTGGCATGCAATCCAAAAACGGCGGTTACGGCGCGTTCGATGTCGACAACACCTATTACTATCTGAACGAAATTCCGTTCGCCGACCACGGCGCCCTGCTCGACCCGCCAACCGTCGACGTCAGCGCCCGCTGCGCGATGCTGATGGCCCGCGTCGCCAAAGGCCACGACGAATACCGCCCGGCGTTGCAACGCACCATCGAATATATCCGTAGCGAACAGGAAGCCGACGGCTCCTGGTTCGGCCGCTGGGGCACCAACTACATTTACGGCACCTGGTCCGCTTTGTTGGGTCTGGAGCAAACCGACGTACCGAAAACCGACCCGATGTACGTCAAAGCCGCCGCATGGCTGAAAAGCGTGCAGCGCGAGGACGGCGGCTGGGGCGAAGACAATCTGAGCTACCACGACGACATCAAATATCGCGGCCGATATCACTTCAGTACCGCTTTCCAAACCGCTTGGGCAGTACTAGGCCTGATTGCCGCCGGCGAAGTACACAGCAAAGAAGTCAAGGCCGGCATCGAGTTTTTGTTGCGCAGCCAGCAAGCCGACGGCGTTTGGAACGATCCCTGCTTTACCGCACCGGGTTTCCCGCGCGTGTTTTATTTGAAGTACCACGGCTACGACAAATTCTTCCCGTTGTGGGCCCTGGCCAGATACCGTAACGAATTGCACAAACACTAACGTGAGTTGCGGAATCGTCGTTGCGCTGCCGGAAGAACTTGCGACCCTGACCAGCCGCAAATTAGCGCAGGGCGAATGCTTGAGGCTTTGCGACGACACGCTGGTCGCCTACGCCGGCGCCGGGCCGCACAACGCCGCCAACGCGGCAAATCTGTTGATTGCCAAGGGCGCCAATCGTTTGATCAGTTGGGGTTGCGCCGCTGCGCTGGCGCCGCAACTGCGGCCGGGGCAATTGGTGATCGCCGACCGGATCTTTTTCGACCAGCAGATTTACGAAGCCGACAAATTCTGGTCGGATAAGGTGAGTAGCCGGCTCGGCGAAAAACTCGCTGTCGGCCACGGCAAACTGGTCACCGAAACCCGCATCGTGGCGCTAAGCGAAGACAAGCAAGCCATCCACCGCAACACCGGCGCCGTGGCGCTGGACATGGAGAGCGGCGCGATTGCCAAGGTCGCCAGCCAGTCCAATCTGCCGTGTTTGGTGTTGCGCGCCATCGCCGACCCGGTGACGCTGGACTTACCGCCAGCCGTGTCCCGGGCCATGAACGAACAGGGGCAGGTCGAGCTGGGCAAGCTGCTGCGCCATCTGGCGCTACACCCCTGGGAAGTGCCGGCACTGGTCAAGCTTGGCCTGCATTTTCACGCCGCACAAAAAACCCTGAAAACCATCGCCACGCATTTAAACGAAATCGCCATTTATTAGCAAAATCAGCGTTGCCGGCGCCGAGATCAAGCGCCAGCCGACGCACCACCAAGAGGTATTACATGTCCTTTAGCATTGCCGATCTTTTTACTCAGCACTTCGGGGAAAAATTCGAACTGCACGAGCAATATCTCAACAACCAGATGGTACGGGTGCTGCGCACTATCGGTTACGACCGCAACTACAAGCGGGCGATCGGCCAATACCTCTACGACGAAGACGGCAACGAATACCTGGATTTGCTGAGCGGTTTCGGCGTGTTCGCGATGGGCCGCAACCATCCCACCATCGTCAGCGCCTTGCAGGAAACCCTGACCATGGAATTGCCGAATCTGGTGCAAATGGATGTGTCGCTGTTGAGCGGCTTGCTGGCCAAGGAAATCCTGGCTACCTGCCCGGATAATCTGGAAAAAATGTTCTTCTGCAATTCCGGTACCGAAGCCGTGGAAGCGGCGATCAAATTCGCCCGCTACACCACCAAACGCTCTCGGATCCTGCATTGCGAACACAGTTACCACGGCCTGACGATGGGCTCGCTGTCGCTGACCGGCGAGCACATTTTCCGCGAAGGCTTCGGCCCGCTGCTACCGGACACCGGTTCGGTGCCGTTCAACGATCTCGAAGCCCTGGAAAATGCGCTGAGCAGCAAGGACGTGGCCGCGTTCATCGTCGAACCGATTCAAGGCAAGGGCGTCAACGTCCCTGATGATAATTACCTGCCGGAAGTCGAGCGTCTGTGTAAAAAATACGGCACGCTGTTCGTCGCCGACGAAATCCAGACCGGCATCGGCCGTACCGGCAAGTTCTGGGCCATCGAACACTGGGGCGTCAAACCCGACATGATATTGATGGCCAAAGCCCTGTCCGGCGGCTTCGTCCCGGTCGGCGGGGTGGCGATGACCAGCAAAATCATGGACACCGTGTTCAACCGGATGGACCGCGCGGTGGTGCACGGCTCCACCTTCTCCAAAAACAACATGGCGATGGCGGCTGGTTTGGCCGCACTGCATGTGGTCCATCAGGAAAAACTGGTCGAAAACAGCGCCAAAATCGGAAACGAGATCATCGCCGCCGTCAACGCGATGGTGCCGAAATACGAGTTCCTGAAAGAAGCTCGCGGCAAGGGCTCGATGATAGCCATCGAATTCCATGCCCCTAAAAGCTTAGGCCTGAAAGCCGCCTGGGCGATGCTGGAAGCCGCCAACAAAGGCCTGTTTTGCCAGATGATCCTGATTCCGTTGTTCAAGGAACACCGGGTATTGGCGCAAGTCGCCGGCCACGGCATGAACGTGGTCAAATTCCTGCCGCCGCTAATCCTGACCGAGAAAGACCGCGACTGGATTGTTAACTCGGTGGAAAAAACCATCGCCGATACTCACAACGTCACCGGTTCGATCTGGACTCTGGGCAAAAACCTGGCCGGCCACGCTTTGAAAAACAAAAAATAAGGAGATCAGCATGCGTTTTGTAATCAGGATTTTATTGGCTTTGACTCTGGCCGCCAGCCAAGGCGCCTTCGGCCATGCCGTAGTCACCCACAATTCGCTGAAACTGAAACCGGTGCCGGTCAATCAGGCCAGCCAGGTCGAGTTGTCGTTCAACTCCAAAGTCGAACTGGATTTGTCCGAAGTGTTTCTGGTCAGCGCCGGCGACGTGATGACCTCCATCAGCGCGTCTCCCGGCGCCAAACCCGGCCAGGTACTGCTGGATTTACCGGCCCTGGCCCCGGGCGAATACGCCATCAAATTAAAAATTTTTGCCGCGGACGGTCATCTGAGCGAGGACTTGCTGCGCTTTTTCGTCAAAGAACCCAAATAACCGGATATGGAAGGTATAGCTAATTATCTCGACTCGCTGATCGGCGGCGTCGATCTGACGTTTTACTCGATCGCCATCGGCGGTTTGCTGTGGGGTCTATTCGTCCTGCGGCCGTGGGATGAAAATGCCAACTACAACAGCGCCTTGCTGCAGAAAACTATCAACCTGATTCATTTCGGCAGCAAGGCATTGGTTATCACCCAGCTGTCGAAAATCGGCCTGAAAATCTGGTTAATGGCCGTGACATTGGGCAAATCGCCGTTTCCGGCTTTTTTCCATACCGTGCAATTCAACGCCGGCCTGGCACGCGCCACCTTTGCGTTCGCCTTGTACCTGTTCATCAAGCAAGCGTTAAAAGCCAATCTGCGCTCAAAAACCCATTGGCTGGTGGCCACGGCGATCGTGATCCCGTTGGTGATGGCCGCGGCCTGGCTGGTGCACGGCGCCAGTCGCCTGGAAGACCGCGGTCTGCTGATGACGCTGACCGTCAGCCATCAGATTGCCGCCGCAGCTTGGGTTGGCGGCATTTTCCAAATCTTGGCGCTGTGGGGCCTGAAAAAGCAAAATGCGATCGCCGAAGAACTGTGGCCTTTGCTGCTCAAACGCTTCTCGACCGTCGGCTTCATCGCCGTTGCTCTATTACTGGTAACCGGTACGCCGCTTGCGTGGTACTACATCCGTACCTTCCAAGGCTTCATCGGCGCCGGTTACGGCAACCTGTTGATGGTCAAAATCATGATGATGGGCCTGGCCTTGGGTTTTGCCTGGATCAACCGCCAAGCGGTGGAAGAGTATTTTGCCAGCCGCAGCCTCTACGCCCTGACCGTGCGCGTCCCATACTACATTGAAGCGGAAACCCTGATTCTGCTGACCATTCTGTTCACGGCGGCCAGTTTGGCTTCGCAGCCGCCGTCGGTCGACATTCCGCACCTGACCGCGACCTGGGAAGAAGTGTTGAACATGTTCCATCCGCGCATCCCGCGTTGGGAATCGCCGACCCACGAAGCGCTGATCGCCGGCGAAGCCGGCCGAACCGCCATCGTCGGCCAGATTCCGTCGGAAGCCGCCACCGCCTGGTCGGATTACAACCACAATATCTCGGGCATCTTCCTGACCGTGATGAGTTTCTTCGCGATGTTGTCGTATTCGGAGCGTTTTCACCGTTGGACGCGTTATTGGCCGATCGGCTTCATGGGCCTCGGCATATTCCTGTTCTTCCGTTCCGACGCCGAGAGCTGGCCATTGGGCCCGATCGGTTTTTGGGACAGTACCTTCAACAACGGCGAAATTCTGCAACACCGAATCGCCACTTTCCTGGTATTCATGCTGGGCTTGTACGAGACCCGCGCCCGGGTCAAAGTTGATCCCGGCATTCTGCCCTATTTGTTCCCGCTGATGTCGGCCTTCGGCGGCATGATGCTGTTGGCACACTCGCACGTCGGCTTCGAGGCCAAAACCGCGTTCCTGATCCAAGTCGGCCATACCTTGATGGGCGTGTTTGCGCTGATTCTGGCCTGCGGCCGCTGGCTGGAACTCAAGCTGGACGCCCCCGGCAAGAACATTGCCGGCTTTATCTCGGTTTTCGCCTTGTTCCAAATCGGCGTGATTTTGATGTTCTACCGCGAACCCCTGTACTGATATGAAACAGACTCAAGAATTTCCTCTGCTGAACACCATCGCCGGCCCGACCGACATCCGTGCCCTGAAGAAAGAGCAACTGCCGCAGTTGGCCGATGAGGTGCGTTCGTATTTGACGCATACCGTCAGCATTTCCGGCGGCCATTTCGCCGCGGGCCTGGGTACGGTGGAACTGACCGTGGCCTTGCATTATGTGTTCGATACCCCGGTGGACCAGTTGGTGTGGGATGTGGGCCATCAGGCTTATCCGCACAAGATTCTGACCGGCCGCAAGGATCGGATGACGACGATTCGCACCCTGGGCGGGGTGTCGGCGTTTCCGTCGCGCGACGAGAGTGAATACGATGCCTTCGGCGTCGGCCATTCCTCGACCTCGATCAGCGCGGCCTTGGGTATGGCGATCGCCTCGCAGTTGCGCGGCGAGGACAAGAAGATGGTGGCGATCATCGGCGACGGTTCGATTACCGGCGGCATGGCCTTCGAGGCGATGAATCATGCCGGCGACGTCAATGCCAATCTGTTGGTGATTCTGAACGATAACGAGATGTCGATCTCGCCGCCGGTCGGGGCGATGAATAATTACCTGACCAAGATTTTATCCAGCAAGTTTTATTCGTCGGTCAAGAAGGAAAGCAAGAAGGCTTTGTCCAGTATGCCCAGTGTCTGGGAATTGGCGCGGAAAGCGGAAGAGCATGTGAAAGGCATGATCGTGCCGGGTACTTTGTTCGAGGAGCTGGGTTTCAATTATTTCGGGCCGATCGACGGTCACGATCTGGAGATGCTGGTCTCGACCCTGGAGAATCTGAAGGATTTGACCGGACCGGTGTTCCTGCATGTGGTGACCAAAAAGGGCAAGGGTTATGCCCCGGCCGAGAAGGATCCGCTGGCCTATCACGGCGTACCGGCCTTCGACCCGACCCAGGATTTTCTACCGAAGGCGGCACCGTCGCCGCATCCGACCTATACCGAGGTGTTCGGCCGTTGGTTGTGCGATATGGCGGCGCAAGACGAGCGGCTGTTGGGTATCACCCCGGCGATGCGCGAAGGTTCGGGCTTGGTCGAGTTTTCGCAGAAATTTCCGAAGCGTTATTTCGACGTGGCGATTGCCGAGCAACATGCGGTGACCCTGGCCGCCGGTCAGGCTTGCCAGGGTGCAAAGCCGGTGGTGGCGATTTATTCGACCTTTTTGCAACGCGGTTACGATCAGTTGATTCACGACGTGGCTTTGCAGAACCTGGATGTACTGTTTGCGCTGGATAGAGCCGGTCTGGTGGGACCGGACGGCCCGACCCATGCCGGCGCGTTCGATTACAGCTATATGCGCTGCATCCCCAATCTGCTGGTGATGGCCCCGGCCGACGAGAACGAATGCCGGCAGATGCTGACCACCGGCTTCCACCACCACGGCCCGGCCGCGGTGCGTTATCCGCGCGGCAAGGGTCCCGGTGCGGCGGTCAACCCGGAACTCAGCACGCTGGAAATCGGCAAGGGTGAAATCAGACACCAGGGCGGGCGGATTGCGATTCTGGCCTGGGGGGCGATGGTGACGCCGGCCGTCGAAGCCGGCAAGCAACTGGGCGCCACAGTGGCGAACATGCGCTTTGTGAAACCGATCGACGAAGACTTGATCCTGCAGTTGGCCAAAAGCCACGACGTGTTCGTCACGGTCGAGGAAAACGTCATTGCCGGCGGCGCCGGTAGTGCGGTACTGCAGTTCCTGCAACAGCAGAAGATTCTGATGCCGGTACTGAACATCGGCCTGCCCGACCGCTTCGTCGAGCAGGGTTCCCGCGAGGAATTGCTCAGCCTGTGCCGGCTCGATGCCAACGGTATCCGCCAGCAGATCGAAGCTTTTTGCGCTTAGGCAACACGTGCTGGCGGGGTATCTTGAATCCTCGTACCAGCCCGCCATGGCGGAGGCAGTCGCGATCATAACCGGCAATAGTTAAAGCCACTGTCCGTTATGTTAGATATCAGCATCATTCCGGCCCTGACCGACAACTATATCTACCTGCTGCAGGAACCGGATAGCGGCCTAACTGCAGTGGTGGACCCGGCAACATCGGCCCCGGTCATGGCCGAACTGCAACGGCGCGGTTTGGCACTGAATTACATTTTCAATACCCACCACCACAACGACCATATTGGCGCCAATCTGGAACTGAAAGCCGCAACCGGTTGCAAGATCGTCGGCGCCAAGCCCGACCATTCCAGAATTCCGGGCATCGACATCGCGCTAGGCGATGGCGACCGGATAGCACTCGGCGGCGAAACACTGGCAGCCATCGATACGCCGGGCCACACCATCGGCCATGTCGTCTACTACAGCGCCGGCAGTAACGCCTTGTTTTGCGGCGATACTTTGTTTTCATTGGGTTGCGGCCGCCTGTTCGAAGGCAGCCCCGAACAAATGTGGCAATCGCTGCAAAAACTGAAGGCACTCCCGGCCGAGACCAAGATCTATTGTGCGCACGAATATACCGAAGCCAACGCCCGCTTCGCCTTGACGCTGGAACCCGGCAATCCGCTATTGCAACAGCGTTATGCCGAGGTCTGCCAACTCCGTCGCAGCAACGCTCCCAGCCTGCCCTCCACTATCGGCCGGGAATTGGCGACCAATCCGTTTCTGCGCGAGCACAGCTCGGAGATCCGGCAAAACCTCGCCCTGCCGACGGCTTCGGCATTGGCGATTTTTACTGCGATACGCCGGCAGAAGGACCTGTTTCGCTAAAGCCCGCGGCAGCCGGTACTGGCGAAGTCTGCTAAACTGCACGGTGGTTTCCACCGTAAATTGACCGCTCGATGAAAACACCTGAGTCGCTGAGTATTGTCCTGCCCGCCAAGAACGAAGCGGCAAATCTGCCGGCTTTTCTGCCGAAATTGCTGGAGTTGTACCCGCAGGCCGAAATTTTAGTGGTCGACGACGGTTCCAGCGACGACACCGGAGCCATTGCGAACAACGCTGGAGTAAAGGTGATCCGCCACCCCTATTGCATGGGTAACGGCGCGTCGATCAAAACCGGGGCCAGACAAGCGAAGGGCGAAGTTCTGGTGTTCATGGACGCCGACGGCCAACACGACCCGCACGATATTGCCGCGTTATTGGCAAAAATAAATGAAGGCTACGACATGGCAGTCGGGGCCAGAAACGCCGGAAGCCATGCTTCGTGGTTCAGACGCGTCGCCAATAAGTTCTACAATAAGCTGGCGTCATTGATGACCGGCCACCGGATCGACGACCTGACCTCCGGCTTTCGCGCCGCGCGCGCCGACAAATTCCGTAAATTCCTTTACCTGCTACCGAACGGATTCTCCTATCCGACCACCAGTACCATGGCGTTTTTCCGCTCCGGATTTCCGGTGGCCTACGTCCCGATCCACGCCGGCAAACGTAGCGGCAAGAGCCACATCCGCCTGCTACACGACGGCTTACGTTTCTTTATCATCATTCTGCGCATCGGCGTACTGTTCTCGCCGATGCGGTTGTTCCTACCGATCAGTATGTCGATTTTCGGCGTCGGCATGGGTTACTACGCCTACACCTATATCACTGAAGCTCGTTTCACCAACATGAGCGCCGTGCTATTCCTGTCCGCCATCGTCACTTTCCTGATCGGCATCGTCTCTGAGCAAATCTCGTCTCTGCATTACAAAAACATCGAATAGCCGGCTCAAGCCTTTTCACAACTGAAAATGACGAACTTGGCATTCGCCGCCACTTGCCGGCAGCGGCCGAACAGTTTTTTCAGCGCGACATGGTAGTTGAGGTGGCGGTTTCCGATCACCCGCAACTCGCCGCCGGGCCGTAACACCGCATGCGCCTGTTGAAACATGCGCCAGGCGATATGGTCGCCGATCGCGTGTTGTTGATGAAACGGCGGATTGCAGACGATGCAATCGGCGCTTGCCTGTGCAAAACCGCTCAGACAATCGCCGACGATGAACTTCGCCCGCGGCGCATCGCCGAACCGGCTGCGAAAATTTTCCGTTGCCGAGGCGATAGCCATGAACGATTCGTCGACAAACATGATATTGGCTGCCGGATTCGATTCGGCAAGGCGCAAACCGATCACGCCGTTGCCGCATCCCAGATCGATGTAGTCTCGATAGCCCGGCTGGTCCGGCAGATGTTGCAACAGAAAGCGGGCCCCGATATCCAGACTTTCCCGGGAAAACACATTGGCATGGTTGCAAAGCGGCGGCTCGTCGGCCGCCAGGCGGTAGTAACTGGGGTAGGGATTTTGCGGCAAGCGGATATTCGGATCGAGGCTGCTGAAAATCAGCCTGGCCTTTTTTCTGGCCAACGACGGTACGGTCGGGCCGACCAGCCGTTCCAACAGCTTCCAGGCATTGGCCGGTAAAGCCTTGACCATGCCCGCCGCAACGATGCGGCTATCCGGCTGCAACAACGGCCTGAGTCTATGCAACTGGTATTCCAGCAAAGCCAAAGTCTTCGGAATCTTGATGAGCAACAGATCGATCGGTGGCGACGGCAAGGACAGACTATCCAACAGCAACACCCGGTCGGCCGCTATCGCGTTCGCGGCCAAATTTTCGCGCGTCGCCTGCTGCGATAACCAGGAGTCGGAAATGGCCATCGGCCGAAATTCGCTCAACGCCACGGCCAGCGCCCCGAAGTTATCGTTCAGGATGACAACACTCTGACCGGCAAGCGCTTCGGTTTCGGCCAGATGATGCAGCAAATAGTCGTCGGCCGCATCCCAGGCCTGCAACAATTCGTTTTTTCGGTGGGGTTGGCGCGTTAGCCGAAAACAGCCCTGCGGGACGCTGAATTGCTGTTCCATCGGTGATCAAGTCCGGAAAATGGGAGACGTAGAGCCTGGATCGAAGTCAGCGACAAATTGTCACGCGGCAAATTGCCACATTTTCAACGTTAGAATGCTCCAGTACACTGATAGCAACTCTTGTATGCGTCCTTCGGGAAAATGAGAGTTATACCCCACCTCTTTGTGCGGTAGCGCCGTATCCGGTGCTACCGCATTTTTTTTACGCGGCCAAATTGCAGCGTCCGGCTTCAAGCCCGAACAACCGGTAAAAATTTTCGCTGGATTGCTTCGCCACCGCTTCGACCGAGGTGCCGCGCAATTCGGCAATATATTCGGCTACGTGGCGCACGTAGGTTGGATAGTTGGGTTTGCCGCGATAAGGCACCGGCGCCAGATAAGGCGAATCGGTTTCGATCAGGAAGCGGTCGGCCGGAATTCTACGCGCCACGTCTTGGATCGCTGCGGCATTTTTGAACGTAACGATGCCGGAGAACGACACGTAAAAGTTCAAATCGACAGCGCGTTGGGCGTAGGCCCAGTCCTCGGTAAAACAATGAATCACGCCCCCCACCGTATCGGCGCCTTCCGCCTGCAACACGTCCAAAGCATCCTGCCCGGCCTCCCGAGTATGAATGATCAAGGGCTTGTGCAACTGCTTGGCCACCGCGATATGGTTGCGAAAACGCCGAAATTGCCACTCCAGATCGCCCTTACTATGAAAATAATCCAGGCCGGTTTCGCCGATCGCAATCACCTTGTCATTTGCCGCCAATCCCAGTAATTCGTCGATGTCAGGCTCGCGGCCATCGGTGACATTCGGATGCACGCCCACCGACAGTGAGATATCGGGATATGGCGCGGTTTGCGCCAACATCGCCGGATAGGATTCCAGATCGATGGCAATGCACAGCATATGCTGGATGCCGGCCGTCCGGGCCGCGCGGACAAAAACGTCGAAATCGTTAGCATAAGGTGCCAAGTCGATACGATCGAGATGGCAGTGGGAATCGATGAACATGAAGCTTGGGAAACGTTAATGCCGAGCGGTAACCGCCCGGTCAGGATTACATGGTATGGGTGGAGCGGTCCGACTCCAGCGCACCGGCCAGATAGGTTTCGATTTTATTGCGCGCCGCGCCGCCGTCCTGGTCGCTGAATTGGACGCCAATACCCGCGGCGCGGTAACCTTCGGCACCGTTGGGCGTCTTCCAGATAATTTTGCCGGCGATCGGCAAGCGCTCGGTCTCTTCCATTAAATTCAACAACATAAACACTTCCTCGCCCATTTCGTATTCACGCTTGGTCGGGATGAACAGACCGCCGTTTTTGACGAACGGCATATAGGCTGCATAAAGCGCGTTTTTATCCTTGATCGATAGCGACAGGATACCTTGCCGGGGAGCTGCTTCCGCCATAATGTCAGTGTGGGTTGAGTTGAGACCAGTCGATTAACAATTGTTCTAGCATCAGTTGTTGATTCAATTGCGTCGCCAACTGCGCTTTCGCCGTCAGCACACGGTCGTAGAATCGGTAAACTCGCTGTAATTCTAGCCGCTCGGCAACGCCTTGCAAGCTGTTTTTCAGATCGGGATTGGTCAAATGCGCCGAATCGGCCCGATAGGCGCATTTGACGATATCGGCCAGCCAGCCGGCCAGCCAGGCCAAAACCACATTCAACTCGATTTGTTCCTGCTTGTGCCAGCGCTCGGCGACGGCCAGCCAATCGGCCTTGCCCTCGCCAATTTGCAGCCAAGCCTGAAAATATTCTTGCCGTAGCGCCGCAATGCCGGTTTTGGCATATTGCTTGGCCAGTAGCGGCGCCCCGCCGGCCAAATCCAGCAGCAACTCGGCCTGCTCCCGCACTCCCGCACCGTGCAGCCAGCGTAAGGCCGCATCGCGCTCCGGTATTTCGCAGACGATCTTCTGACAGCGACTGCGTATCGTCGCCGGCAGACGGGCCGGCTGCTCGCTGATCAACAACAAACAGGTGCGTTCGCCGGGCTCTTCCAGACATTTCAGAAACGCGTTCGCCGAAGCCGTGTTCAGCGCATCGGCCGGCTGAAACATCGCGACCCGGTATGCATGGTACTGCGGCTTCAACGCCAGTTTGCCGATTAACTGCCTGACTTTATCGATACCGATGGCCTTGCCGGGTTCGTCGGGCTCGACTGCGATGAAGTCCGGATGAGTACCACCGTCGAATAACTTGCAGGCGGCGCAAGCGCCACAAGCGTTACCTTCGTCTTGCGTCGCATGACATAGCAAGGCGCGGGCGTAATATTCGGCCAGATGG
Source organism: Methylomonas sp. Uni0011 (assembly GCF_056850255.1). Lineage (NCBI taxonomy): Bacteria > Pseudomonadati > Pseudomonadota > Gammaproteobacteria > Methylococcales > Methylococcaceae > Methylomonas > Methylomonas sp. Uni0011. The sequence goes on along the minus strand of NZ_JBVVNO010000008.1, from coordinate 101,006 downwards.
CGACGGCCCTGTCCGGCCGGGCCGGAAAACAGCAGGGCTTGCGGAATTCTATTCTGCTGAATATAACTTCGCAGCCGATGCCAGTGTTGCTCCTGCCACGGGTAAAGCGTCAGCTTACCCATAACATTTCCAGCTCGGCCAGCAGACGGGCCTGAACTTGCGGCAACGGCAACGCAGCATCGACGACTCTGTATCGCGCTGGATCGCCGGCGGCACGCTGCAAATAGCTTTGGCGAATACGTTCGAAAAAATCCAGTTGCTCGGTTTCGAAACGGTCCAGTTCGCCGCGGCGTTTGGCCCGCTGCAAACCGGTCTCGACCGGCGCGTCGAGTACGAAGGTCAAGTCCGGGCGCAGTCCGCCCTGAACCATTCGCTCCAACCAGGCAATTGCAGCCGGGTCCATATTGCGCCCGGCGCCTTGGTAGGCGTATGTCGCATCGGTAAAGCGATCGCAAACCACCCATTCTCCGCGTTGCAAGGCCGGCTGGATCACGTGGCGGATGTGCTGGGACCTTGCCGCGAATACCAACAGCAGTTCCGCCTGTTCGCTCAACGCTTCCTCGCTATGGTCCAACAGAATGGCACGAATCTTCTCGGCAATCGGCGTGCCGCCCGGCTCACGGGTAACCAGCAGCGGAATATTGCGCTCGGCCAGACATTGGCGGATGAATTGCAAATTGGTGGATTTGCCGACGCCTTCGCCGCCTTCCAAGGTGATGAATCGGCCCGGCGTCATCGCTGGTAACGGTCCACGTATTTTTCGTGCTCGGCCAGGGTTGCCGAAAAGGCGTGGCGGCCATTGCCACGGGCGACGAAAAACAAAGCATCGCCGTCGTCCGGGTGCAAAGCGGCGGCAATCGACTGTTTGCCGGGCATTGCGATCGGCGTCGGCGGCAGTCCTTCGATCACGTAAGTGTTGTAAGGCGTCGGCTCGCGCAAGTCCTTATGGCGAATATCGCCGTGGTAATCGTCGCCCATGCCGTAAATCACGGTCGGGTCGGTTTGCAACAACATGCCCTTCTTCAAGCGGCGGGCGAATACGCCGGCGATTTGGCGCCGTTCTTCGCCGGCACCGGTTTCTTTCTCGACAATCGACGCCAGAATCAGCGCTTGGTAAGGATCGTCCAGCGGCACGTTTCGATCGCGCTTGCGCCATTCCTCGCGCAGCACGGCCTGCATCCGGTCATGCGCTCGTTTCAGCAAATCCACGTCCGAGGTATTTTTTTCGAAAAAATAGGTGTCGGGGAAAAACAGGCCTTCCGGGTGATTCTTGTCGGAACCGATTTTCGCCATCAAGTCCTTCAGCTCCTTGTCGCTCAAGGTATGCTGTAAATTCGGATTATCCTTGATGGCCTGGAACATCTGTTTGAACGTCCAGCCCTCCGGAAACGTAATCGAATATTGCCGGGTGCGGCCTTCGGTAAGTTGTTGCAATACGTCGGCAGCAGTGGCGCCCTTGGCCAGCACGTATTCGCCGACTTTCAAGGTGCGGTCCAGCTGCTTGCGGTAGGCAAACAGTTTGAACCAAAACCGGTTCACCATCACCCGCTGATTGCGCAAGGTTTTGATCACCGTTTCCAGGGTATCGCCCTTCTTGATTTCGATGACCGTCTCGCCGATCACAATCGGCTTTTTCTCGATGATGTGATAGTGCATGCCGGCCCAGATCGATACCAAGCCCAGAACCATCAGTAAGGTGAAGGCGACTATGCTACGGAACACCCTTGCACCTCCGCCGCTCTGGCCTGATTCAATAAGTCCTGCATTCGCCGGGTCAACGGTCCGGCCGCCAGTACGCGTTGCTCCAAGCGTTTGATCGGCCAAATGCCGATCACCGAATTGGTCACGAACAATTCGTCCGCTGCCAATACGTCGACTGGGTCAAGCGGAATTTCATGCAGCTGGACACCGATATCGCGAGCAAAACCGATCACCAACTCCCGGATGATCCCGGCCACGCCGCAACCGGCCAAGCTCGGCGTATACAACTGGCTGGCCTTGACGGCAAATAGATTGCTCATCACACCCTCAACCACGCGATCTTCGCTATCCAGCATCAAGCCTTCCTGAATCTCGTCGTCGCGCCATTCTGCTCGAGCCAGAACTTGCTCCAATCGATTCAAGTGTTTGATGCCGGCGAGCGCAGTATTGATCGACAAGCGGTGCCAACAGAAACGGACGCGAATGCCGTCGGTTTGGAATGTGTCCGGGTAATCGGGATAAGGATGCAGGCTAAGTAATCGGGTGGGCTGAATCGGTTCAGGTTGGCGATAACCCCGCCCGCCGGAACCGCGGGTGACGATGATTTTGAGTACCGCGCGTTCGGCCGGCTTTGCCAGCTTGGCGGCCTCCGCCGCGAGCATATCGACTGCCGGAGCCGGAATCAGCAGGCGCTGGCAACCGAGAGCCAATCGACGCAGATGCCGATCGAGAAACAGCGGCCTGCCCTCAACAACCTCGATGGTTTCGAACAGGCCGTCACCGTACTGAAAGCCGCGATCGGCAACGTCGACGTAGTGTCCGGGTTCGCCATTCAACAGATACATAGCCGGACACTGTTAGTTCGGGACCGCTTATTCGAAACGCTTGAAAACCAACGAACCGTTGGTGCCGCCGAAGCCGAACGAATTGGAAATGGCCAGATCGATTTTCATGTTTCTGGCCGTGTTGGGCACGTAATCCAGATCGCAATCGGGATCCTGGTTTTCCAGATTAATGGTCGGCGGCGCGATTTGGTGCTTGATCGCCAGTGCCGTCAGTACCGCTTCGATACCGCCGGCAGCGCCCAACAGATGGCCGATCATCGATTTGGTCGAGCTGACAGCCAGTTTGTAGGCTTGATCGCCCAGCGCCTTTTTCATGGCGTGGGTTTCGCCAACGTCGCCGGCCGGCGTCGAAGTGCCGTGGGCGTTGATGTAATCGACCTGTTCCGGGTTGATTTTGGCGTCGCGCATCGCGTTGCGCATACAGCGCGCTGCGCCTTCGCCACCCTCGGACGGCGAGGTGATATGGTAAGCGTCGCCGCTCATACCGTAACCGACCAGTTCCGCATAAATCTTGGCGCCGCGAGCCTTGGCGTGTTCCAGCTCTTCCAGGACGATCACACCGGCACCGTCGCTGAGGACGAAACCGTCGCGGTCGCGGTCCCAGGGCCGGCTGGCGCGTTGCGGATCGTCGTTGCGCCGGGACAAGGCTTTCGCCGAAGCGAAGCCGCCCATCGCGGTCGGCGAGGTAGTGCAACGCTCGGCGCCGCCGGCGACCATCACGTCGGCATCGCCGTATTTGATCAGACGCGCCGCATCGCCGATGTTATGGGTACCGGTTGAGCAAGCCGTAACGATCGCGAAATTCGGCCCTTTCATGCCGTATTTGATCGACAGGTTGCCGGAGATCATGTTGATGATATTGCCGGGGACGAAAAACGGCGAAATCCGGCGCGGTCCGCCCGCCACGTAGGTGGCATAGCATTCCTCGATTCCGGTGATGCCGCCGATGCCGGCGCCGATCGCAATGCCGATGCGCTCGGCGTTTTCTTCGGTAACGACGATGCCGGAGTCCTCAATCGCCTGGCAGCCGGCGGCAATACCGTAATGGACGAAACCGTCCATCCGCTTGGCATCCTTCTCCGGAATGTAGTCGCCGATATTGAAATTTCGAATCACGCCGCCGAAAGTCGTTGCAAACGGTGAAATATCAAAAGAATCGATCGGCCCAATGCCGCTTCTGCCATTGACAATACCGTCCCAGGTATCCGCAACATTGTTGGCTAACGGCGTAACGGCGCCTAAGCCCGTAATTACAACTCGACGTGTGCTCACAGTAAACTACCGGTAAATAAAGAAGACAACCAGAGAAGGGAGATGTATCGGCTAGTGGATGGCGTCATCCACTAGCGTTTGGAAACAACTTGCTGTTATTGCAGATTGGCGTTGATGTAATCGATAGCCAATTGGACGGTGGTGATTTTTTCGGCTTCTTCGTCCGGAATTTCGCATTCGAATTCTTCTTCCAGAGCCATGACGAGTTCAACTGTGTCTAAAGAATCAGCACCAAGATCGTCGACAAAAGACGCATCGTTTGCGATTTCTTCCTTCACGCCTAATTGTTCCGCGACAATCTTTTTTACTCGTTCTTCGATATTACTCATATGTTTTTCCTCGAACAATGCAAATGCCCGACTGCAAGCACTTACCTTATCTTTAGTGTTGTATTAATTGAATTTGCTATCTCGTCACTGGCCTAGCCTAACGACTTCGCGGATTATACTTGATGTTCCAAAAATTTCACAACATTAGGCCGGCCCGCGCCACTATGCCGCCTTACCGCGCAAATTTTTCAAAATTTCTTCCAAAGGCACCAAATTCAGCTTGATCCGGTACAAAATCGCGCCGTCTTCCAACACCCCAAAGCACTCGTAAGTACGCAGCATGATGTTGGTTTGGTTCAGCGTATTGTCTTTCGATTCCGGCAATTGCTTGACCAGAATATGCAGTTTGTCGTTGTTTTTGACTCTGGCCAAGTGTACACGGTCCACCGAAATGTCGTGCGAGGTGTACACCATCGGATTGCGTTTGAAATCATGGTTCTCCAACTGCGCTTTTTCCAGCAAAGCGCCGGAAGTCAGACTGCACGGATAGACTTCCGGATAATGCGCGACATGGGTCAATTCATCGAAATAATCCGATTGCTCGGCCAACGATCCCGACAAAAAGTTTTTGACGTTGCCGTTATTCATCCATTTCCGTTTCAAGAACAAATCCGTGCCCGGCACCACGGTTTTATCGGCGATGCCGTTCAAATCGGGCAAACCGCTCAAATCCACATCCGCCAGAAATAGCGGCGATTTGGTTTCCTTTTTGTAGCCCAGCAGAATGGTCTTACCCAGCGATTTGATCGCCACTCGGTTGGTCAAGGTCAATTCCGGTATGGTGTTGATCAGCGTTTTCTTGATGTCCAGCGTCATTTCCTGGCGCGGACGCAACGCGTTGACGAAGGTAATTTGGTAGTTACTAAACCGCAACTGCTTCTCGGCGATGATCTGATCTTCGTGCTGCACCTCGCGATACAGGCGCATTTGGTGCTCGATTAGCGTGTTCAATTGAAACCCCAACACGATCGGCCCCTTGAACGGGTTATGGGTGATCTGCAACCATTTATGCTTGTCGTGAAACAGATTGAAATCGTCCGAAGCGTTGCGGGCGACTTCGATGTGGATTTGTTCGAAAGTAAACGACTGTGCTTTCATTGCAAGCTGCTGGATGTTTGGGGACAGGCCGTTATTCTAGGCCGATTGCGACGGATCAGAAAGGCTCCGCCGCACCGAACAAGTCCGGCCACTCCGATCCAAACCGTTAATGACCGCTTAATCAAACCGCGCTAACGTCTTCGCCGTAGCATTTCATCGCATCTCTTTCCGGGAAAAACTTATGAAGCCTTTGTTATACATCGTCGCCGCTGCCTGCGTTATGGCAATTCCACCCGCTGCAAATGCCGCCGCTTACAAATGCACCGTGGCGGGCAAAGTCGTCTACCAACAATCGCCGTGTGCCGGAGAAGGCAAAGCGGTCAAAATCGATAACGATACAGAAGAGAAAAAGCTCAATCGCCAAATGGAGTCGCAAGAAGCCGCTCGCCGCCGTCAGGAATTGGACAACATGGCGAAAGGCGTGGACCGCAGGAACGCCCAGGAAATCAATACCCAGATGCAAATCCTGGAAAACCAGCGCCAGAGGCAAGAAGCGTTGGATTTCCACCGCCGTCGCGCGGAAGAATATCGGGCGCTAGAGGAAGAATCGAAAATCCACGGTTCCGAGTATATGGAAGTCTGGGGCCGCAACCACGCGGAAGAACAGGAAAAACGGGCAAACGAACTGCAATGAAGACTGCCGCGGAAACGGTCGGCACAGGCTCTGGCGACCACCGACGCTTCCGTCAAACGATGTCAGCCAGCATCAGTAAATCCAAGGTCTGTCGCCGTACCTGTTCGGTTACGGCGGGATCCAGCGCCGACAGCCAACGCTGCGGAATATTATCGACACCGTATTTGGCGCCGGCCAGCATCCCCGCCAAAGCCCCGGTAGTATCGGCGTCGCCGCCTTGGTTGACGGTGGCGACCAGACAGGATTCGAAACTGTCGCTGTTGAAAAAATGGTGTAGTACGGTCTGCGCGGTATCGACGATATAGCCCGACGCTCGTCCCGGATAAGGGTTGTAGCCGAATTCAGCGTAACGTTCTATCAAGCCTGCGGCGACCTCTCGGCAGGCGGCCTCGTCACGGCCGCCGATCAATAACCCGGCCATCCTCCCCAAGGCCAACGTCGCCGCATCGGATAAGGCATGGTGGTGGGTGATCCGGCTTTGTTGCAAACTCCACTGCTCGAACAGTTCCGGCCGCTGCAAGGTCGCCAACACCACCGGCAGATTGCGCATGCAGGCGCCGTTCCCGGCTTCGTCGTCGCGCGGTTCGCCCGACAGTTCGCCCCGGTCACGAAACCGGAGAATACCGCGCCGGCAGGTATTGCCGACGTCGACCGGCCGGCTTTCCAGCCAGGCCAGAAAATTCTCCGCCACGGCCCGCAAATTCCAGCCTTGGTTGTCGATGATCGCCTGGCCCAAGGCCAAACACATCTGGGTGTCATCGGTCACCTGGCCCGGCGCCAAACCCAACCAACCGCCGCCGACGATGTCACGGTGCACGCCGAAATGTTTTTGAATCCGTTTGGGCGACATGAATTCCACCGTCGCTCCCAAGGCATCGCCGCAGGCAAAGCCCAGGTAAGCCCCCAGCGCCCGCCCTAGAATCTGTTCGTTCATCAACTCAACACCTTAACCCGGTAATCGCCGCCGATCGCCAGATATTCCGCTTCTCCACGCAAGGCATGATGCGGCAGCAGTTCGTTAAAAAACACCAACTTCACCATCGGCACCCGCACTTCGAGGATATTGGCGCCGAATTCGCTGGCGATGCCGGGCCGGTCGGTAAACGAGACGATACTGTTGAAGCGGACGATTTTATCGTGCCGGCCCTCTTCCTTGACGACGTAATCTTCCAACGCGTCCACGCCCCGGTAAAGGGTTTTGTGAGTCGCGGCCGGCACCTGAAACCGCTCGACCACCCACTGGCAAAACTCGTAAACCAGATCCAACTGCATATAGATACAGTTGTTGTGGTAACGGCTGTTCATCTTTTCTTCGATGTAAGTCAGCCAGTCGTTGCTGATGAAATTGCGAATCCGGGTTTTATGAAAGTTGGGAAACAAACCGAAGCGGCTTTCCACCCAGCCCTTCATTACCGCACCCTGGGCATTGTTGGAATCCATCCCCCAATCCTGGATCAAACGCAGGTAACTGTTACGGTAACGGCGCCGGCCCTGAGCATCGTCGCGCAAGCGCTGTTCGGTTTCGAAGCCGAACACCACACACATATAATCCTGAAACACCCTGCCGCAAGCAGCCAAAGTCGCTTGTTGCGCCAATTGGTCGAATAACCCCGGCGCCGACTCCCGGGTACCGGCAATATGCAAAGACTTGGGATGGTCGTTGAACAATTGGCTGGCAATGCAGGCGGTCGCTACGCCGATTAAATTGGTGCTGTGGCCGTAACGGCTGATATCGGGCATGTCTTACAATGGTGCGTTGGTTCGCGGTACCGGCATTCTGACATCGATCCCCGGCGCTTGCCATACCGGCATGGATCACACCTCAATCGCCACGCCGGCAACCAACCCCGGTTTGCGAATTGGCCAACCCGGTAGCACAATGCCCCATCGTTGCACAGCAATCGGGAGTTCGACCATGGCGCATTCTTTGTCATTTCGCCGGCTGATATTGGCCTTACAAGCGGCCCGCCGCCAACACCTCCAGACTCAGCAGCGCCCGGCACCGGCTGCGGGCAGCGAACTTGGCTGGAATCGACGCCGCTTCGTCAAAACCTCGGTCGCGGCCGGTATCGCCGGCCTGCTCGGCCAATGGCTGCCTTTACCGGCCAGCGCCGGCAATAACCGCCCGCGACAAAGCATCGCAATTATTGGCGCCGGCATCGCCGGTTTAAACGCCGCCTATCGCTTGCAACGGGCCGGCATCACCGCAACGGTTCACGAAGCCCGCAACCGCCCCGGCGGCCGTATGCTTTCGACCAGCATCAATAGCGGTTTGACCGTCGATTTAGGCGCGGAATTGATCAATACCGATCACCACGACATGCGCGCCCTGGCCAAAGCCTTCAATATTCCGCTGTTCAACAAACTGAAAGACGCCAATCGCCTGCCCTATCCGAAAGAAACCTACTTCTTCGACGGCGAGGCTTACAGCGAAACGCAGCTCGCGTTGGACCTGGCCGACCTGGCCGGGCAGATCGGCGACGACGCCGGCCTGTTGGACAGCGATTGGGATACTTACGCCCCGGGATTCGACCGGCTGTCGGTCGCCGACTATCTCGACCGCCACGCCGATAAAATACCCCAACCCTATGTCCGCGCCCTGCTGGAAAACGCGATGCGGACCGAATACGGCGTCGAAGCGGCCGAGTCCTCGGCATTACAGCTGTTGTTTCTGTTACCGGTCGTAAACGGTGAAGCGATCGAACTGCTCAGTTACAGCGACGAAGCCTTTGCCGTGCAGGGCGGCTCGGCGTCGATTACGGACGCCCTTGCAGCCACCTTGGCCGGCCAAATCCGGTTCGGCACAGCCCTGCACGGTATCGAGCGGCACAACGGCCGCTACGCGCTGCAGTTTGCCGATCGAAGCCAAGCCGAAGCCGACATCGTCATTATCACGCTGCCGTTCCCGGCCTTGCGCCGCGTCGATTTGCGCGTTTCGTTGCCGGCGCGGTTCCGCCGCTTCATCGCCGAAACCGGCCTGGGCGTTAACGAGAAGCTGATCGCCGGATTCGACCGGCGCTTCTGGCACCAGCCGAACGGCTTTAGCCTGGCGGCCTGGACCGACCTCGGCTTCGCCGAAGTTTGGGACGAATCGCAGCGCCAACCCCAGCGCGCGGACGGCGCCTTGAATTTCTTTTTGGGCGGCGACCAAGCCCGCCAATTCAACCGCACATCCAATTTCAACGCCGTAGCCGACCGCTTCATCGCCGACTTGGATCAATTCGTACCGGGCGCCACCGTTTCCGCCAACGGCGCCAATATTCGCAGCGCCTGGGGTAACAGCCGTTACACCGGCGGCGGCTACGCCAACTTCGCTCCTGGTCAGCTCAGCGAATTTGCCGACTATTTCTGGGTCGAGGCCAATCCTGCTGCGGCGCAACAAGTGGTGTTCGACCGGCTGCTGTTCGTCGGCGAACATCTGAGCGATGCTTATTACGGCTTCATGGAAGGCGGCGCCCAAACCGGCCGGCTGGCGGCGGACTACGTCATAAAACAACTGTAACCGCGCCCGGCCCTGCCGCAGCCGCTTCCTAACCATCACCCATTCGGAGACTTGCTATGGACCCAAAACGTTATCGTGGCTGTACCAACGTTTCCGGCGCTGTTGCAATCGACGCCAACCATTTCGTCGTCGCCGACGATGAAGACAACCTGCTCGGCGTGTTCGACAGCAGCCATGAACAAGTCTTGCCGCCCCGCATCGCGTTGTCTGAATTGTTTGCCGGCGAAATCGAAGACGGCAAAGGCTGCGAAATCGATTTGGAAGGCGCCGCCGCGATCGGCGACGTTTATTTCTGGATCGGCTCGCACAGCACCAACAAAGACGGCGAACGCCGCCCCAGCCGCCACCGGCTGTTCGCACTGCAAATCCAGCGCAACGCCGTCGGCGAATTCAGCGGACAGCGTTATGGGCAAATTTACCGGACCTTGATCGACGACCTGATCCTGGACCGCCGGTTTAAACCCTATCGGTTGGATAAGGCAGTCGGCATCGCGCCGAAAGCCTTGGGCGGCCTCAGTATCGAAGGTTTGGCGGCGACGCCGGAGCAAAGTTTGCTGATCGGTTTCCGCAACCCGCTAGCCGGCGGCACCGAGAAAAACGGCCGACTACAAGACGGCAAGGCCCTGATCGTGCCGCTGCTGAATCCGCTAAACCTTCTGCAAGACCAAGCCGCAAAATTCGGCGACCCGATCGAACTGGACCTAGGCGGCTACGGCATTCGCGACATCGCCTGGCGCCGAGACGACGAATACCTGATCGTCGCCGGGCCTTACCATACCAACGAAGACCGGAGCGAGAAGCATCGGCTGTATCTGTGGCATAGCAACAAACCAACCCATAAGCCCAAGCGTTTGGACGCCGACCTTGGCGAATTGAATGTCGAAGCGGCGTTCTTTTTTCCGGGACAAACGGATCGGGTCGAATTGTTGAGCGACGATGGCGATACGAAGGGGTTCCAGTGTGTTTCGGTGAGACTTTGACGGAATAATACGGTTATCGCTTTCAAATTGATTGATGGTTCAGCCGTTGAAACCTTCCGGTCCCAAGCTGTTGACATGCCCATACAGGAAGGACTCCATACACCTCCAGTAATTCGACTAATGAAAAACTGGATGTATGCCATCCCGAATTGGGGAGATATGTGGAATCGGTAGCCCGAACGACTAGCGGTATTGATGCTCGCATTTAACCTATGATTCCAAACCAACCACCAACCGAGACTCCCCGCTCTGCCTTGACTTGCACCATCGGCCGACTTCAATTCCAAACCGATTCGTAAATCCGATCTATCGGGATGTCCAGTTCGATGGATTGCAGCGGGATTTGGGCGCCGTCGGTGTAAATCGTCATGTCCCAGCCTTCGGCGTTGCGCCGGTAAATGCGTACGTCCATGCAGCTTTGCGCCACCAGCACGTATTCCTGCAGGCTTGCCAGGGTTTGGTACATTCGGCGCTTGTGCTCCCGGTCGTATTTGGCGGTCGAATCGGACAGCACTTCGACGACCAATTTGGGCTGCTCCCGAAAATGGCTGTCCTTAGCGGTTTCGCAAGTCACCATCAAATCGGGATAAAGATATGCATCGGCGGCCTCGACCTTTAGCTTCAGATCTGACATGAACACCCGGCAAGACGTGCCGCGCAAGTGCTCTCGAAACAAAATGTACAGATTGCCGGCGATCAGGTTATGGCTGTCGCTGCCGCCCGTCATCGCAAAGATTTCACCGGCCACGTATTCGTGCCTGGCCGGGCTGGACATTTCCATTGCCAGATACTCTTGGGCTGTCATGCGCAGCGGTTTTGCAAGCGGGACCGACATAAAAACTCCTCATCCGATTTAACAGGCCGACTGGAGACAGCTTCAATCGCCCAACCCGATTTTATATTTGCCTGGGATTGTACAACCTTTACCTTTACCAACCACTACTCGTCCACCTGCACTTGTTTCGGCATATCCCGATTAATCAAGAAATACACCAGCGGAATCACCACCAAAGAAAACAAGGTGGAAGCGATGATGCCGAAGATAAAACTCCAAGCCAGGCCGGAGAAGATCGGGTCCAATACGATCATCATCGAACCCAGTACTGCCGAGGCGGCGGTCAGAAAGATCGGGTTCAAACGGGTGGCGCCGGCTTCGACGATGGCGTCGGCTAGCGAAATCTCCGGGTTGCCACGATAGATGTTTTCGATGAAGTCGATCAGGATGATCGAGTTGCGCACGACGATGCCGGCCAGCGCGATCATGCCGATCATCGCCGTGGCCGTGAAATAGATCGGGCTGGCGTATTCGCCGACGTCGCCGGCGAACAGATTGATCAGCCAGAAGCCGGGCATGATGCCGATTACGGTCAGCGGAATCGCGATCATCATGATCAGCGGCACTCCGAGCGAACCGGTCTGGCCGACCAGCAGGATGTAGATCATCACCATCGCCGCGGCAAAGGCCAGACCGAGGTCGCGGAACACATCGACGGTAATTTTCCATTCGCCCTCGCCGGCCATTTCGGCTTTATAACCGGCGGGCAGCGGTTTGGCCTCGAACACGTCGAACAAATCCAGAATCGCCTCGACCGGACTGCGGCCGGCCATCTCCGCGGTGACGTAAGCCACGCGTTGCAGATTCTTATGGTAAATCGCCTTTTGCCCGGCCTGGCGGTCGAACCGGCCCAACTCGCTCAGATGCACCAATACCCCGTTAGCAGTTTTGACCGACAAGGCCAGTAGATCGGCTTCGGCCGAACGCGCGGCGCGTGGCAATTGCAGCCGGATTGCCAGCGGCTGCCGCTCGTTCTCAATGTGTAGTAACCCGACATCGGCGCCGGCCAGCGCCAACTGCAAGGTTTGGGCGATTTGCGCGGTGGTCACGCCCAACGCGGCCGCCTTGTCGTGTTCGACCAGAAACTGCCATTTGTCGTAATCGGCTTCGACGAAATCGTCGACGTCGACCACACCCCCGGTTTGCTGCATGTCCGCCCGCACCCGGTTGGCGACATTGATGATATCGGCATAATCGGCTTGCGGCGGACCGTAGACTTCGGCGACGACGGTGGACAGCACCGGCGGCCCCGGCGGCATTTCCACGATCTTGATGTTGGCGCCGAATTGCTTTTCGATGCGGTCGACCTCGGGCCGCATCCGCAGCGCGATTTCATGCGAGCCTTGCTCGCGGCGGGTTTTATCGGCCAGGACGATGCGGATGTCGCCGACATTGGCGCCCTGCCGCAAATAATAATGGCGGACCATGCCGTTGAAATCCATCGGCGACGACAAACCGACATAGCTTTGGTAGCTGCTGATTTCGTTGACCGTCGCCAGATAGCGGCCCAGCTCCGCGGCGACACGGTCGGTGGCCTCCAGCGACGAACCCTTGGGCATGTCGATGACCAGTTGCAACTCGTTTTTGTTGTCGAACGGCAACAGCTTGAGCGGCACCACCCGGGTCACCGCCATCAAGGCCGACAACACGAAGGCCACGATCACCGCCGCCAAAAACCACCAAGCTTTGGCTTTGTCCGCCAGCAGCGGTGCCAGGATCGCTTGGTAAATCCTGAATCCCCGGCTCTGCTTCAAATCGAATGCCGGGCCGTGGTCTTTGCCGTAATCGCCCTTCAATAACCGATAACTGGCCCAGGGCGTAACGCTGAAGGCAATCACCAGCGACAGCAGCATCGCGATCGGCACGTTAAACGCCATCGGCGCCATGTACGGTCCCATCATGCCAGTGATGAAAAACATCGGCACGAAGGACATGATCACCGCAAACGTCGCCAATATGGTCGGCGGCCTGATCTCGTCGACCGCGCTGAGCAAGGCTTGCAACGGCGGTTCTTTGCGCAGCTTGTAATGACGGTGAATGTTTTCGACGTCGACGATAGGATCATCCACCAACAAACCCAACGATAAGATCAAGGCAAACAAGGTGACCCGGTTGATCGTGTATCCGAAGATCAGATCGCACAGCAGCGTAATCGCAAAGGTCATCGGCACCGCCAGCGATACGATCAGCGATTCCTTAAAACCGAGCGACAAGGCCAGCAACACGATGATGGTCAAAATGGCGATGCCTAGGTGCATGACCAGTTCGTTAACCTTATGGTCGGCGGTTTCGCCGTAGTTGCGGGTCACGGTCAGTAACACGTCGTCCGGAATCAAGGAGCCTTTCAGTTCTTCGGTCTGCGCCAGCACCTGTTCGGCCACGCTGACGGCGTTGGCGCCGCGGCGTTTGGCGATGGCGATGGTCGCCAACGGCCGTTCCTCGCCGGCCTGCGGCAAGCGACCGGGCTCGCCGAGCGTGTGCATCTGCGCCACGGCCGGGCCGAAGCCGATGCGGGTGTAGAAATCAGTGTCGGCCGGTCCGTCGATCACTTCAGCCACGTCGCGCAAATGCAGCAAGCGGCCGTTGCCGCCGGCCACCACGGTATTGCCGACCTGCTCCGCGCTTTGGTAGTAGGGTCCGGCTTCCAAGACGATTTCGCGGTCGTTGGCGGTGGTTTGGCCAACCTGCAGATTCAGGTTGTTCTGCTGCAACGCGCGTTGCACATCGGCCAGGCCGATACCGCCGGCCTGCAATTTGGTCGGATCGGGATAAACCGAAATCCGCCGCGGCGCAGCGCCAACCACCCAGCTTTTGCCGACGTTATCTACTGCCCGCAACCGCTCAATCAATTCGTCGGCGATACGGCGCAAGCCCATTTCATCGAGGTTGGCATTTTGCGGCGACAGGCTCAGTAATAAAATGGGTACGTCGTCGATTTCCACCGGCTTGACCAGCCAGTCGCTGACGCCGGGCGGAATGATGTCCTGATTGGCCAGCAATTTATCCCGGGTCTTGATCAGACTGTTTTCCAGATTCTCGCCGACGTAATAGCGTACCGTGACCACCGCCTGACCGGGCCGCGATACCGAATAGACGTATTCCACACCCTGGATCTGGCGCAGCAACACTTCCAGCGGCGTCGTGATCTGCTTTTCGACTTCGTCGGCCGAAGCGCCGGGCGCCTGCACGAACACGTCCATCACCGGCACCACGATTTGCGGGTCTTCCTCGCGCGGCGTCAACATCAGCGCCGCGGCGCCGGCCAACAACGAGATCAGCAAAAACAGCAACGACAGGTGCGAAGTGGTGAACAACCGGACGATGGCAACCGTCAGGCTGTCTTTTTTGGTTTCGTTGGAATTCATTGCCCGAGCTCGCCTTGCAACAGAATGGTTTCGCCGTCCCGCAGACCGGACAGCACTTCCAATTGATCGCCGTAACGTTTGCCGCTACGGATATGCCGCATCTGCCATTGTCCGCCTTCGACCACGCGCACCGCCTGCAACTGGCCGTATCGGACGATGGCGCTGGCCGGCACCAGCATCACGGTTTGCTGCCCCTGGCAATTGGTTTCCAGCCAGGCGAACTGGCCATGTTGCAGGCCGGGCGTTTTCGGCAAATTGACTTTGACTGGTTGGGTCAGGGTTTGCGGATCGATCTCCGGGCCGATTTCGTCTAACTTGCCCGACAGCGTCTGCCGCAAGGCGTCGATTCTGACCGACACCGTCGCGCCCAGTTCAAGCTGGGCAGCGCATTGACTGGCTATCGCCGCTTCCAGCCGCAAATCGTCGGGTTGGTGAAAACTGAGCAAAGGCTGGTTCGGCGCGGCCATGTCGCCGGGCTCCTGGAAGCGTTCACCGACCACACCGTCGAAAGGCGCATACAAAATATTCTCGCCGAGCATGACCTTGCTCTGCTGGGCGGCGCTTGCAGCCTGATTTGCCATGGCCCGCGCGGTCTTGGCCTGGGCTATTACCGCATCGTAGTTCTGCCGGGTGGCAGCCTGTTTTTGGTACAGATCGACGATACGCTTCTCGTCGGCGCCGGCCTGCGCCGCCTGGGCTTGGGCCGCGACGTAGGCGGCATTGGCGGCATTGTAGGCGGCCTGCAAGTCGCGGTCGTCCAACTTGGCGAGCAATTGGCCCTTTTTCAAGCGGTCGCCGGGATGGGCCGGCATTTCCAGGATTCTGGCATTCAGCTTCGGCGCAATTTTTATCGCCAGCCGGGAACGCACGGTACCCTGCCACACCGAAGTGCCGGCGGCCGCCTGTCTGGTCACGCGCACAGTCGGCGCATCGGCGGGAACGCTGCGGGCCGCTACCGCGGTAGCACCGGGCTCAATCTTGCTTGCGCCACCCAAAACACCAAGCGCCAGCAGAATGACCAATAACAAGCCGCCGATCGCCGCCACCGGCATCAGCCACTTCGGTTTGTCGGAAAGAGAAAGATGTTGGGCCATGTGGGTATGCCTGCGAGGGTTTATTGCCAAAAGCCGAGGGCTTGTTTCAGGTCCGCTTCGGCGCGCAAGGCATCGTAGCGGGCGCCGATTTGCCGGTTGCGCGCGCGATCTCGGGCGACTTCAGCTTCCAGGTAGCGGGTGACGGTGACAACGCCGGCCCGGCGTTGCTCGTTGACCAAACGCAACGCTTCCTCGGCGGCGCGCACCGCGACATCGCTGACCACAGCCCGGTTCAAAGCCTGCTGCAAGCCGAGCTGGGCCGACTTGAGCTGGTTTTCGATACGCAACCGGGTCTGCCTGACGGTTTCTTGCGCTGCGGTCAGCTCGTGCTCGGCCTTGCGGACTTTTTCCTGGGTAGCGAATCCGGAAAACACGTCCACTTCGACCATGACACCGGCGCTGACGTTGTCGCGGTTGCTGCTGAACGCCAAGTCCTTGCTGTCCGAACCGTAACTGACATAGGCATCGGCGCGCGGCAAATGCGCCGCTTTGGCGGCCGCCAATTGCTGTTCGGCGATAGCGGCGCGTTTCTCGGCGTTTTTCAACTCGGGGTGTTGCGCCAGCGCTTGGTTCAGCAACTCGTCGAAACCGGCAGGGCTGCCCGGCAGGTCGGGTTTCACATTGCCGGCGAAATCGAATGCCTCGTTGGCGTTCAAGCCCAACAGGGTCTTTAACAGACTCTGCGCCAGTTCGATGGCATGCGCCGACTGGATTTCGGCGTCTCTAGCCTCGGCAAGTTGCGTTTCCAACGACAGCACATCGGATTTCAGCACCACGCCGGCGTCGTATTGAATCTTGGATTGATTCAATTCGCTCTGCACCGCTTCAATTGCGCGGTTATTGACTTGGTGCGCTTCGATCGCCGCCAAACCGCCGTAATACGCCGCGGTGACGTTGTTCACCAACCGGTTGCGGGTGGCGGCCCTTTCCAGTTCGGAACTTTCCACGCCAAGTTGTGCGGCCTGGCTCAAATAGTAATCCTGGCCGCCGCGGAACAGCGAATAAGTCGCCGTGACTTGCGGCCGGTAATTGTCGACACCGCCCGGATGATTAAAATCGCCGCCGTTCAGATTCAAACGCCGCTGGGCAATAATCATCGAGAATGCCATCGCTGGATTATCGCTGTGCTGGTAGGACAGGCTGGTTTTGATTTGCGGATAAAAATTGGCAAGCGCCTGCCCCAACTGGGCGTCGGCTTGCTCGATCCGCTCCTGCATGATGTGCAGTTCCGGATTGTTGGCCAACGCCTGCTCCACGGCTTGCTCCAGCGTGTAAGTACCGGCAGCCCAGGCAACCGGTCCGATTAGACTTAGCGTGACCGCAAGCGGTAAAACGGCATGTTTCACAATCATTCGCATAGCACTGCCAAATGTTAGTAATTAAGTATTTCCTAATATTATAGGCCAAATCTTTTCTCTGCTGGCTTTTTTATTCGTGCAAATCCGATATTGCCGCTATTCCAGTTAAGATAGTCTCTAAGCCTTAGAAATGAATGCTTGAAATGTTTGGTCATCATGGTAACTTTAGGCACTCACCCAATAACCTTCCATAATAATAATTAGCTTGAGAGGATACAGCGCATGAGCCTTGACGAAAACACCAACGAAACCGCAAATCAAGCCGAGGAGCCGAATCAGGCCGCCGCCGCGCCTGCTGCTGCTCCTGCCGCCGCTGCCGGAAATGCCTTGGCCGGTTTTTTAGCTTTGAAGGAATCCAATCCTAAAGTATTTTACGGCGCGATCGGCGGCGCCGCAGTGGTTCTGCTTGCCCTAGTATTTAGCGGCGGCTCCGACCCGAAACTGCCGGTCCATCAACAAAAACCGCTGGTCTCAGGCCAAAATTATGTGCTGAAAAGCCCCAACACCTACGATCCAAACGCAACTGTCAGATTGGTTTCGGTTCCGGGTTCGTTGGCTGCCTACGACGATACCGAGGAAAACGATCGCGATGGCGCCTGCAAACATATGCCAATGAACACACCGGTCAAATTGACCCAAATCCAAAACGATCCGTCCGACAAAAACCTGGTGTGGGCCGAAGTCGAAATATCCGCCAGCGGAGAATGCCAAGGCCGGCGCGCTTGGACGTCTTCAATCAACCTGCAATAAGTGTTGACACAAAAAATTTAGCTTTTATAATAGGCAGGATAGTTAGCCAAGCGGGAATAGCTCAGTTGGTAGAGCACGACCTTGCCAAGGTCGGGGTCGCGAGTTCGAGTCTCGTTTCCCGCTCCAAATTCGATAAGCCGCGGCAAAACGCGGCTTTTTTGTTTGACCGATTAAGGCTGCGTAGCAAAGTGGTTATGCAGCGGCCTGCAAAGCCGTATACACCGGTTCGATTCCGGTCGCAGCCTCCATATAAACATGCGGGAATAGCTCAGTTGGTAGAGCACGACCTTGCCAAGGTCGGGGTCGCGAGTTCGAGTCTCGTTTCCCGCTCCAAATTCATAAAAAGCCGCGAATATCGCGGCTTTTTTTGTGCCCGTCAGAAGCCCGCTCACGCTCCATCTTGGGAGCCGACCGGGAGAAAGTGGCTCAAGTAAACCAACCTCCTCCGGTCCACCCCCGAGAGTGCTACTTGCTCAGCGGGCGACAGGCATCGCCATCAGACCAACACCCGCTCGACGCCGCCCTGAGTCACCCGTTCGACATATTCCGGCATCCAGTTGTCGCCCAGCACGTGCTTGGCGATTTCGACAACGATGTAATCGACTTCCAAGGTTTCCACCTCATCTTGAAAACGCTGCAAGCCCTGCATGCAGGATGGGCACGAGGTCAACATTTTTACCGGCCCGGCATAACCGTCGCCGCGTAATTTGCTGGCATCCTTTTGCAGTTCTTCGGCCTTGCGGAACCGAATCTGCGTCGAGATGTCCGGCCGCGCCACCGCCAGCGTGCCGGACTCGCCGCAGCAGCGCTCGGACTTGCTGACCGGCGCGCCCAACAACTGGTTTACCACTTTGACTCCGTCTTGCTGCTTGAACGGACTGTGGCAAGGATCGTGGTACAGATAGCGCGCGCCATTCACGCCATCCAATTTCACGCCTTTTTCCAACAGATATTCGTGAATATCGATCAATCGGCAACCGGGGAAAATCTTGTCGAATTCGTAATCCTGCAATTGATCCTGGCAGGTACCGCAACTGACCACGACAGTCTTGATATCCAGATAATTCAGGGTGTTCGCCACTCGGTGAAACAACACCCGGTTATCGGTGGTTATCTTCTGCGCCTTGTCGAATTGGCCGCCCGCCCGTTGCGGATAACCGCAACACAAATAACCCGGCGGCAATACCGTTTGCACCCCTATTTCGTACAGCATCGCCTGCGTCGCCAGCCCGACTTGGGAAAACAAACGCTCGGAACCGCAACCTGGGAAATAAAACACGGCCTCGGAGTCGGCTTTGGTTTTCTCGTGGTTGCGGATGATCGGCACAATTTGGTTGTCCTCGATATCCAACAAAGCCCGCGCCGTTTTGTTCGGCAATTCGCCCGGCATTTTCCGGTTCATGAAATGAATCACCTGCTCCCGCACCGGCGGCTTGCCGACCGTGGCCGGCGGCTGCGCGATCTGCGCCCTGCCCCAATGCTGCAAAAAGCTATTGCCGATACGCTGCGCTTTGTAGGTCCAATCGATCATCGCCTTGCGCATGGCTTTGACGTTGCCCGGCTTGGACGCGGTCAAAAAGGCCAGCGCCATGGTCTTGGCCGGATTGAAACTTTGCTTGCCCATTTTGCGCAGCAGATTGCGCATATTCATCGATACGTCGCCGAAGTCGATGTCAACCGGACACGGATTGAAACACTTATGGCAGACGGTACAATGATCGGCCACGTCTTCGAATTCCTTCCAGTGGGTGATCGAAATGCCGCGCCGGGTCTGCTCCTCGTACAAGAAGGCCTCGATCAACAACGAAGTGGCCAGAATCTTGTTCCGCGGCGAATACAGCAAATTCGCCGGCGGCACATGAGTCGCGCAGACCGGTTTGCATTTGCCGCAGCGCAGGCAGTCCTTGACCGACTCCGAAATCGCACCGATATCGCTCTGCTGCATGATCAGCGACTCATAGCCCATCAGGCTGAACGAGGTGGTATAAGCCGAGCGCAAATCGGCACCCGGCATCAATTTACCGCGATTGAAGCGCCCTTCCGGATCGATCCGGTTTTTATAAGCATGAAAATCGGCCAGTTCGGCCTCGGTCAGGAACTCGTATTTGGTGATGCCGATGCCGTGCTCGCCGGAAATCGCCCCGCCCAACGCCCGCGCCAGCTCCATAATCCGCGCCACCGCCGCATTGGCTTCCTGCAACATTTCGTAATGGTCGGAATTGACCGGCAAATTGGTGTGCACGTTGCCGTCGCCGGCATGCATATGCAAGGCCACGAACACGCGGCCGCGCAGGATTTCCTTATGCAGGGCTTCGATGCGCTCGACGATAGGCCGAAAATTGTCGCCCTCGAAAATCTCGCGCAAGCGCGGCAGCAGTTCCTGCTTCCATGACACCCTGATGGAGTAATCCTGCAAGCGGTGGAACAAAGTCGGCTCTGCGGCGCGATTGCTTAACTCGCCAGCCTGAATCCCGTATTTGCCGAACTCGGCTTCCGCCTGGAGCAACGGCAAATCCAAATTGTCGTATAGCCAAGTCCAGCGCTGACGCACCAAGGCTAGCGCTTCCAGCGCCTGAGCCCGGCGTTCGCCGAGCAATTCCCGCCAGTCTACGCCCTCTTCGTAAGCGCGCATCGGCAAATCGCCGGCCAAAAATTCGTTCAATGCCGCGCACAAGCGCAGCTTATTGTGCAGCGACAATTCGATGTTGATCCGCTCGATGCCATCGCAATAATCGCCCATCCGCGGCAACGGAATCACCACGTCTTCGTTGATTTTAAAGGCGTTGGTATGTTTGGCGATCGCCGCGGTCCGGGCCCGGTCCAGCCAGAATTTTTTGCGGGTCTCGGCCGACACGGCGATAAAGCCCTCCGCGCCGCGGACATTGCACAGACGCACCACTTCCGAAGCGGCCAGAGCCACCTGGTTCTCGTCGTCGCCGACGATATCGCCGATCAATACCATCTTCGGCCGGCCGTGGCGTTTGGCTTTAGTGGCGTAGCCCACCGCTTTGACGTAACGCTCGTCCAGATGCTCCAGACCGGCCAGCATGACCCGTTGCGCGCCGTCTTTCGGCAGGCTTTCCAGATAGTCGCGAATCTCGACGATCGCCGGCACCGCTTCCCGCACCTGACCGAAAAACTCCAGGCAAAAGGTTCGGGTCACCGGTGGCATTTCATGCAGAATCCAGCGGGCCGAGGTGATGATGCCGTCGCAGCCTTCTTTCTGCACGCCGGGCAAACCGCCCAGAAACTTGTCGGTAACGTCTTTGCCCAACCCGGTTTTGCGGAAAAAACTGCCGGAGATTTCCAGGCTCTCTTCGCCTAGCAATTGCTTGCCGCTGGCGTCGAACCGCTTCAACAGAAATGCAGCGGTTTCCTGCTCGTGAATCTTGCCCAGATTGTGGTTCAACCGCTCGATTTCCAGCCAATTGCCGTCCGGCGTCACCATGCGCCAGGAAGCCAGATTGTCCAGCGCGGTACCCCACAGCACGGCTTTCTTGCCACCGGCGTTCATCGCGATATTGCCGCCGATGCAGGAAGCATCGGCCGAGGTCGGATCGCAGGCGAACACCAAACCGGCCTGCTCGGCAGCATCCATCACCCGCCGGGTGACGACGCCGGCGCCGGTATGGATCGTGGCGTAGGATTTATCGACGCCGGGCAATAAAGTCTGGCGCTCCACCTGGCCCATCGCCAGCAGTTTTTCGGTGTTGATTACCGCGGAATAGGCGTTCAGCGGCACCGCACCGCCGGTATAACCGGTACCGCCGCCGCGCGGAATGATGGTCAAACCCAGCTCGATACAGCCGCGTACCAGATGGCCGACCTCGTCTTCGGAACAGGGATACAACACAACGAACGGATACTCCACCCGCCAGTCGGTGGCGTCGGTGACATGGCTGACCCGGGCGAAGCCGTCGAAACTGATATTGTCTTTACGGGTGTATCGCGACAACAGAGTCATCACGCTGCGCCGCAGTTGGGCGGTGCGTTCGAAGTGGGCATCGAATTGGTCTACCGCCTGATGCGCGGCGCGGATTAATTTGGCGACGCGCTCGGCCCGGTCGGGATTTTGGTTCTCGGCTTCGGCGTGTCTGGCTTGCATTTGCTGTAAACGATGACGCAGGGCTTGCAACAAAGCCCGCCGACGTTTGGCATTGTCGAGCAGATCGTCTTCCAAATAGGGGTTGCGCCGCACCGCCCAGATATCGCCCAAGACTTCGTAAAGCATCCGGGCGGAACGGCCGGTGATCCGCTCCTCGCGCAAGGAATCCAAAATCGACCACATCTCTTCCCCCAGCAGGCGAATCACAATTTCGCGGTCGGAAAACGAGGTGTAGTTGTAGGGAATTTCCCGCACTCGAGCGGGAGCGGATTCAATCGAAGCGGGGAATAATGGAGAGGCCA
Source organism: Methylomonas sp. Uni0011 (assembly GCF_056850255.1). NCBI lineage: Bacteria > Pseudomonadati > Pseudomonadota > Gammaproteobacteria > Methylococcales > Methylococcaceae > Methylomonas > Methylomonas sp. Uni0011. Next base: position 78,836 of record NZ_JBVVNO010000008.1, on the reverse strand, counting down.
CAGGATTCGGCGAACATGAAGTCATAGTCCGTCGGATTTTAACACGGGCCGAAACCGAGCCGGCCGAAAAATCGCCGCGCAAACCGCGAGATATCTGGGGTTTATCCGGCCGCCGACACTCTATAACACGGCCTAACCACCGCCAACGGACAACCGGGGCGCCGTCCAGAGACGCCCGACCGTCCCACTGGCCAAGAGCTTAAAACTCTAAACGACCGCCCAGCATCAAGCGGTTGCTTTCGACATGGCGGTAACTTTGCAATGTCTCGTAAGCCAGGAACGCAGACACACCGCCGGGCAGCACCGTCGACACTTCGGCGCCGAAGGTGTAATAGTCCCGGGTAGGTGCGTCATTGACCAAACTAAAAGTGGAGCCGGAGCCGTCCGCAATGAAGCTGCCGGACACACTACGCCGGCCGTCAAGAAACTGGTGATGCCACTCGCCGCGCAATTGCGGAATCAAAACACCCCATGGAAAGCTGAAGGTATAAGCAGTTTGCACACCGACGGTAGAAATCAACGATTCGATATTCTGCTTACCGAATCGAACCGCGGCCACACTGCCGGATTCGGCGTAGCCGTCGATGTTCAGAGCCGTGTATTCGCCGCGCGCATAAGGCGAAACGCTCAAAGCCTGGTGGTGCCAGTCGTATCCGCCGCCCCAACTGAACGAATATTGGTCGGCGTTGGGCTTGGCCTTGGCCACCGAAGACACACCATTCAACGTGATATTACGGGTGGTTTCGAATTCATGGCCGCCGTAAGAAGCCGTGGCATCCAAATGCAAGGCCTCGGTCACGAAGTAAGAGGTATAGAGCATACCGGTGTAACTATCGCCCAGGGTTTCGCCGCGGCCGGCGTTGAATGCGGCATTACTATGGCGGTAGTTGAAGACGGCGCCGCTGACCCAACTGTCGCTGATCCGGTAATCGACGCCAGCCATGAAATTATGGTTGTCGTACTTGAAACCACCATTGTTCAGCGCGGTATTGTCGTGGGCACCGAAGCCGCTATCGACCTTGGTCCAAAAATTCAACGGCGGAAAATCGGCGTCGCCGCTGCCTCCGCCCAATCTCGAGGTTTGATTGTTACTGTAATAGTCGTAAGGCACCGGATTACGGCCGCCGTCCAGTCGGGTAATCGAGTTGCCCATACCCAGGACTTGGTCCGGAGTCAGGCTTTGGATGTCGGAAAATCCCGCCTGACACACGGTTGGGGTGGGATCGTTCGAATCCGAATAAAAAGACGAACAATTGGACAAGGCCGTATCGACCGACTGTTGATTCGGATTCAGATTCTGCGAAAAACTCGGCACGGCACTGGTGGATGCCGACGATAATGTCATCACGGCCAAACTTATCGCCCTACAAAGCTGCAAGTGGACCGGTGGCCGGACCGAAGTCTCGGCGTCGACCGAGCGCACCGGCTTTAAATTGGGGTAATACATGATTCTCTCCTCAAAGATGTGTTTTTAATATCTTACACGCCGGCTCACATTCCGCAAAATCGAAAAAGCTTAATTATTCTGCAAAATCATATAAATAGCCCAACCTATAAAACCGGATTGTCAACATAATCCGGTCGTTGCCTGTTAATTGAATCGAAGTTTTTCCTGCAGACTCAGCAAACCTTTGTGTCCCGGATTGACTTCCAAACCTTCCTGAACTTTCTTCAGGGCTTCGGAACGGTCGCTTTTCTCGTAAAACTCCCAGGCCTGTTGCTCCAGCGTATCGGCGATCTTGTTCAAGCCGGCGATCGCGGCCTTATTGTACGGATCGATCTTCAACACTTCCTGATAGGCCCAGAAGGCGTTACTGCCGGTCGGAGCGGTCAAGTAGCCGACGTCGAAATGAATCTCGGCCAGCTCCAATAAATCCTTGATCTTTTGCAGTTGCTCCGCAGTCAGACTCGGCACTACTTTCGGCGGCTCGGCCACTGGCGTCTTCTCGGTCAAAGTCCAATAGACGTTGACGCCGATCGAACACACGATAATCAAGGCGCTGGCCCACAGGCCGTAGTAAACCGAGGAACGCGGGCCGATAGAGGAAATGAACTCGTCGATGCTGGCGCTACGGTTTTCCTGCTTGAACGCCAGACCTTTTTGTAAGGCTTTCCACTGCCGCCGCGACAACTGCGGAATCGGCTTGGGCTGTAAATTCAGTTCCCTGGCCTTTTCGGCGGACAAGCGGCCGAACGGGTGTTTGCCCGCCAACAGCTCGTAAGTAATGCAGGCCAATGCATAGATATCGTCGCGCGGATCCGGCGCGCTATGCTGCAATTGCTCCAGACTGGCATAAGCCGGCGTCATCGCACCCAAATCGCGAGCGTTGAACACGGTCGCGTCGTGGCCGTCTTTCTCGCTACGACCGATGGCGCAGGCGATACCGAAATCCAACACCCGGATCTCGCCTTCGTCGCTGACGAAGACGTTGCCGGGTTTGAAATCGGAATGGACGATGTTTTTTTTGTGCGCATGGCCCAAGGCTTCGGCCATGGCGCTGATAATAGGCCAGGCTTTTTTGAACGGCAGGCCGGTTTCGACGTGGTCGCGGATCAAATGGCTCAAAGGCCGACCTTGCAGATACTCCATCGACATGAAGACGTAAGCGCCGTCCCGGTCGAAGTCGTACACTTTAATGATGTTGGGATGGGAAAGGGTTTGCGCCCGCTTGGTTTCGCGCTGCAGCCCGACCAAAGCCATCGGATTGAATTGAAAATCCTGGTTCAACACTTTCAACGCCACGAACGGGTCTTTGTCCGCCGCCTCGACTTTACGCAAGTCGGTAGCTTTAAACACCATACCCATGCCACCGACGCCGAGCAACTCTTCCAGTACGAAGCGGTTTTTCAGGGTGCAGCCCACCGTCAACTCCGCTTGCGGTTGGTTCGGGTCCAAGCCTTGTAACAGGGATTCGGTGGTCAAGGTCGGCGCCTGAGTTTGCACCAGGGTCGGCTCGGCAGCAATCGGCGCCGCCAACGGCGCGGACTCGACCGATGTTGCATCGTCGGCCGGCGCGGGCCGCGGCGCCAGTAAGGTTTCGTCGTCGCCGGCGACTGGCGGCGGCGCAACCGGCGCAACCGCCAAACGGGTCTCGTCCTGCAAAGCCGACTGCAACGCGAAATAACGCTCGGCCGCCAGGCCGCCACCACGGTATGCCGCTTCCACATGTTGCAACGCGGCCGCCACTTCCGCGGCCGATTGTCCTGCCGCAACGCGGGCCGCCGCCAATAACTCGTCGAATGAAATTTGCGATTGCCGGAACGCGTTTAATGCGCTATCAAATGCTGCCATGACCAACCCAAAACCAAATTGTCCAAGGATTTTAGCCGAAGACCTCGTTTTGTGTCGCTGCCGCTATCGGCAACCGCCCGATTCCGCCACAGCTACGGCTGAAATATGCTGAAACTACGCGCCGGACATTATCTGTTGGCGGCAAGCCTTACGCTGGCGATATCGCTGGCGGGCTGCGTCTCGCCGGTCGCCAAACTGCATCAACAAGCACGCGACCTGGATCTGGTCGCGTTGGATCTCGACGGCGGCAAATTTACGCTGCGCGGATTCCGGAATCGGCCGGCACAGGCCACAGAACGTTTACACGTTTACCTGGAAGGCGACGGCCGGCCGTGGGAGCGCGGCCTGATTCCGGCCGCCGAACCGACCACGCGCGATTCGGTAGTCCTGCCGCTGATGGCCGGCGACCCGGCGCCCAGCCTGTATCTGGGCCGGCCTTGCTATAACGGCCACACCGAAGACCCCGGCTGCGGTTCGGAGTTGTGGACCGGCGGCCGTTACGGCGAATCCGTCGTTGCCAGCATGGCGCAGGCCTTGCTGCACTTCGCCGAGCAAAACGGATACCGCGAACTGGTATTGATCGGCCACAGCGGCGGCGGCACGCTGGCGTTGCTACTGGCGGAACGTTTGCCGCAAACCTTGGCCGTCATCACTTTGGCCGGCAATTACGACATCGACCGCTGGACCGATTACCACGGCTACCAGCGCTTACAAAACTCGCTGAATCCGGCCACACGGCCGGCGGGCCGCGTTCGCGAGTGGCACCTGCTCGGCGAGCGCGATACGACCATCCCGCCGGCACTATTCGAATCGGACCTGCTTGCCCGCCCGCATGCCCATGTAATCCGGGTCGATGCCGACCATAGCCGCGGCTGGCAAGCGATCTGGCCGGAAATGTTGCGACGCTTGCCCAGCGCGAGATAAGCGCTATTGCGGCCCGGCGGTTTTCTGCTATCGTTGCCGGCCTAACCCTTCACAGCAAAAGGCGGCTCGTTATGGCTCAGAAGATGTATCAAAATCGTACGCTCGCGTTGGCGATCGGCAGCATACTCATGGCGGCTTGCGCCCGCGACGTCAGCCAGGAAGAAATGGCCAGGGCCACCGAAGGCTACATCGTGGCCGATACCAATAAACTGTTTGTGGTGGATTGCCTGCTGCCCGGCCAAGTCCGCAAACTCGGTTCGCAAATGACCTACCTCAGCGCGCGCCGGCCGATTCGCACCACCGCGGCGGATTGCGAAGTCCGCGGCGGCGAATACGTGGCCTACGACCGCGCCAATTACGCCAGCGCATTGAACATCTGGCTGCCGAAAGCCCAGGAAGGCGACGCCGCCGCGCAATTGGCGGTCGGCGAAATTTTCGAAAAGGGCTTGGGCAGCCAAGCCGACTATAAAGCGGCCGCGCAGTGGTACGAAAAAGCCGCCCAGCAAGGCAACTCGCAAGCGCAATTGAACCTGGGCCATCTCTACGAAAAAGGCCTCGGCGTCGCGCCGGACAAGGAGGCGGCGTTACGCTGGTATCGCAAATCGGCCGGCCTGGAAGATGCCGGCATCCAATTCGCCCCGGCGGTAAACTCTCAGGAGCTGGAGACGCTGCGCAGCGAAGTCGCCGAGTCGCGCCGCGAAGCCGAGCAACTGCGCGAGCAATTGCAAGACACCCGCCAGCAAACCCTGGACCAGCAGGAAAGTTTGCGTAAGGCGCAAAGCGAGCTGGAAACGCTACGCAACAAACTGCAACAACAAAAATCGACTGCGCCGGGCAATTCCAGCGACATCGAACTGCTGGAAAAACAACTGCGCGAGAAAGAGTCGCAACTCAAAGACCAACAGGCCAAACTCGGTTCGTTGACCCAAACCCTAAGCCAGGAACGGCAACGCATGAAGCGCGAACTGGACGCGGCCCGGCAGGAAAATCCCGCGGCCAAAGCCGCTGACAGCAAGGCCAACGAATTGGAAAACCGGCTGAACGAGAAGATCGAAACTTTCCAGAAACAATCGGCCGAACTGACCGGCTGGCTGACATCGCCGGACAAGCTCGACCGCAACCAGATCGACAGCCGCAAACTGGCGCTGCAACAGCAAGCCAAGGAAATCGCCGCGCTGAAAGAAAAACTGGAACAATCGCGCAGTACCTTGTTGGCATCCGGCTCCGGCCCGAATATCGAGCTGATCGAACCGGCCGTGACCGTGACCCGCGGTATTCCCAGCATCCAATTCGCCGTCGGCGAAAGCAGCAAACGCATTATCGGCAAAATCGACGCCAGTACCGGCCTCAACCGCTTATTACTGAACGACAAACCGGTCAAGGTCGACGCTAACGGCCGCTTCGAAACCGACGTCAGTCTACAAGGTGACGAAACCGTGGTGCGGATCAGCGCGACCGACAAACGCAACCAACGCAGCGACTTGAGCTTGCGCCTGCTGGCCGCCAGCAGCGGGATTAGCGCCGAACCGTTTCCGAGCAGCAACGGCAGCGGCAACGACTTGAAACGCAGCGGCGACATCCAGTTCGGCAAGTTTTACGCCATCATCATCGGCAACAACGACTACGGCGCCTATCCGTCTTTGAAGACGCCAATGGCCGACGCCAAAAGTCTGGAACTGCTGCTGCGCGAGCGCTACGGCTTTAAAACCAAACTGCTGCTGAACGCCAACCGCCACGCGATCATGTCGGCGCTGAACGAGTTGAACCAAAAACTGACCGAACAGGACAATCTGCTGATTTATTACGCGGGCCACGGCGAAATCGACAAGCGCAGCCAGACCGCCTACTGGCTGCCGGTCGATTCCGAGACCGGCAACAGCGCCAACTGGATCTCCAGCCAAAGCATCACCGAATTCCTGAGCATCATGCCGGCCAAACACATCATGGTAGTGGCCGACTCCTGTTATTCCGGCGCCTTGACCGGTTCCGCCGTGGCCAAACTGCCGGAGGGTATGGACGATGCCAAGCGCGAGCGCTGGTTGAAGGCGATGAACAGCCGCAAAGCTCGTACCGTGCTGACATCCGGTGGCGTCAAGCCGGTTATGGACCAGGGTGGTGGCGAGCACTCGGTGTTTGCCAATGCATTTTTGAAGGTGTTGCGCGGCAACAAACGGATTATCGAGGACTACGATATTTTCCGGGATGTGGCGAATCAGGTACAGGCGTCGGCGGCGCGCGGCGGCTTCGAACAAAAACCGCAATATGCGCCGTTGCAACATGCCGGGCATGAAGGCAGCCCGTTCTTTTTCGTACCGGAGGTCTGATCCTACCGGAGCGGGCCGGGCCGTAACGACCCGGCGGGAAGGAATGGCTTAAACGCTTATTTCCATTTCGAAAACAAATCTTTCAGCTTGTCTTGCTTGGCTGCGGCCGGGATTGGCGCAGGCGCAGGTGCCGGAGGCGGCTCCGGAGCGGCTACTGGCGCCGGTTGCGGTTCTTCGGCAGGTTTGCTTTTACCGAACAGACTTTTCAATTTGCTGGCTTTGGCCGGTGCCGGCGCAGCCGCCTCGACTACCGGCTCGGCAACGACAACCGGCTGCTCCGACACAGGCTCGGCGACCGGCTCTGCAGCTTGAGCGGCGGCTTCCTCGACGGGTTCGACCACTTCCACCGTGGTTTGAGTACCCAGCTTCTGATCCAGCTTGGCCATTTGCTGCATGGTGTTGTTCAATAATTGCTTGAATTTACCGAAGCCGCCGCTTTTCTCGACCGCCTTATCGACCGACGCTTGTTTGCTCGGGGCGACGGTTGCGGCAGTTTCAGCCGGGTTTACCGGTGCCGGCGCAGCCGTAACCACCGGAGCCGAAGTTGGCTCTGGCATAGGCATCGGTTCGACCGGGGCGGCCACTTCAGGCGCCGAAACGGCAGCAATCGGCGGCTGGATAACAGCGGGGGTCGATTCCGGAATCGGGGCGACAATCGGCTGCGGCGCAACCGCGGCAGGCGCAGACTGATTCACCGGATTATCCCGTTGGCCCACCTCGGTTTGATAGCGGCTGACGGTTTCGGCCAGGGCTTTTTCGGCGTTGGCCTGTTGGCGTTCGAACCGAATTTTCTGTTCTTCCAACGCCAACTCCAATTTGGCGACCTGCGCGGTTTGCTCTTCCACCTTACGCTGCAACGGCTCCAGCAATGCGTCTTTCTCCGCCAACTTCGCAGTTTCGGCCCACAACGACAATTGCAGATCGGTCTTGCCTTTTTGCTCGGTTTGGAAACGTTCGACCGCCTGCTCGCTGATCGCCGCGTATCGGCTCCACAGATCGCCGCTGTCGGCGTTGTTCGCCGCGGGCAAACTCGGCTCGGTCAATTCGAATTTGTTGGCCAAAGCCTTGATGCTGTCGATCAATTGCCGGTTACCGGCGACCACTTTCTCCTCCAAGCCGGCAGCGCGTTGGGCAGATTCTTCGGCGGCGGTTTGTACCTCGGCCAATTGCTGAACGCTGGCGGCCAATTCGGCCTGGCTGCTTTGCAATTGCTGTTGCGCCGTTTCCAGATCGGACTGTAAGCCGAGACGCAGTTTGACCAGGGTGGCGTTGGCTTTTTTCAGAAAGTAAATGCGGATACTGTAAAAAATCGAAGTCAGCAACCAAACCGCAACGGCCACGGCTCCGGCATATTCTGGGTTGGCAAGGGTTAATTGGTACCAATCCAACAATATGCTTTGAATCATCGGTAAATATGCGTCCATAGAAAATCCCGGCTAAATATAATTTTTATAATGAAGACCCGGGGCCCCACCCAAGGAACCCGGCACCTGCTCTTGAACCTAACGGTTCAGTATACCAGCTTGATTGCACGACGGAATTATCCGCCACCGCCACCCAATTCGGCGGCCGTCCGTGCGACAAATCATAAGCCGGACGCTGCGGCCAGCGTTCCGGCAAACTCCCGCGCCGCTAACCGCGGATTAAGTCGGCCTTAAGCGGCCGCTTGCCAGACTAGTGGCCGAATCATCCAGGAGCCGATATGAAAGACTCGCAGAAAGGAATTACCCGCATCCGCACCGCGCCGTATCTGACCACCGACGGCAGTTTGCGCTTCTGCGTCAGCGCCCCGTTGCTCGAGCCGCCGGTGGATTTCAAGGAATGGTACCGCCCGCGGCAGCGTCGGGCTCAGTCTAGCCGCCAAAGCGCCGCCTGATCTAGCCGCGCAGGCAGCCGACGCTAGACGGGTACCCGCCGTTTGAGAAGACTGCGGGCCTGAAACCCGGTAGAGAGTGCGGTTCCGACCAGAATCACCGCCATACCGAGGATATGCCGCGGCGTGACCGTTTCGGCCAAGTACAGCGCGCCCCACAGGGTCGCGAACATCGGATTCAGAAAGGTGACGGTCAACGCGGACGAAGCACCGATATCCCGAATCAACCGGTAATAGAGCGGAAAGGCGACGCCGGTGCAGACAATGCCCAAACCGGCGACAGCCGTGATGGATTCCACGGTCGGCAGTTGCTTTAACGGCCACAGAAACACCATCGGCAGCAGCAGCAACGCCGCCGCCCACAGGCTGCCATGAGCAGTGTCGAACGGCGCCAGCCTGGCTCTGGCCTTGGCGTAATTGGTGGCAATCCCGTACGAGAATGCGGCGGCCAGCGAACTGATGACCGGCAGCAAAAATTGGCCGGGGCTGACAGCCAGCAAGCCCCAGAACAACAAAGCCACCCCGGAAAGCGCCATGAACATGCCGCAAATCCGTTTCCACGCCAGTTTCTCGATACCCAGCGTCAATCCGATCGCATAAGCCCAAATCGGCGCCGTTGCGTTCAACACCGACAATTGCGAGGTCGACAATGTCGCCGCCGCATAGGCGAACAAACTAAACGGCAGCGCGACATTGAAAAAACCCATCACCAGTAAATAGCGCCAGTTCCGCCACAGGCCGCCCAGCCGTTTGCCAAACACGGCCAGTACCCATAAAAACAACGCTGCCGAGAACACCCGGCCTTCCGCGACATAGGCCAGCCCCAAAATCGGCGCGGATATCCGCATCAACAGAAAAGATCCGCCCCAAATCGCAGCCAGGAGCAGTAAACGTAACGCATCGGCAAGAGTCATAATCCAGATTGTTAGCGGTTGGAAACCGGTTTATTGTCCCGCACAAGCGGCCTAACCGACGCGTCCGCCGTGCGATAAAATCCGCGCCGGCTGGCAAGACAAACACCCCGGCAATACGCTAACCTTTACGCATCAGTCGTCAGTTACTGGAGCACACCTTATGCGAAACGGAACCATCCCTGCCCTGACTCTGTTGCTAAGCGCGGCAACCACGCTGTCCGGTTGCGCCAGCGTTCCGGCTTCCGATCCGCGCGATCCTTGGGAAAGCTGGAACCGGCCGATGCAAACCTTCAACGACCGGGTCGACGATTACCTGATGAAACCGGTGGCCCGCGGCTACCGCTGGATTACGCCGGATTTCGTCGATGCCGGCATCAGCAATTTTTTCAGTAATATCGCCGACATCCGGGTCTCGATCAACGATGTTCTGCAAGGAAAATTTCGGCAAGCCGGCATGGATACGGCGCGTTTCCTGGTCAATACCACGGTCGGCATCGCCGGCTGGTTCGATCCGGCCAGCGCCATCGACTTGCCCAAACACCATGAAGATTTCGACCAGACCCTGGGCTATTGGGGCATACCGACCGGCCCTTATATCGTGCTGCCGCTATTGGGGTCGAGTTCACCGCGCGGCGTGATTGGCTTGATCGGCGACACCGCCGCCAACCCGATCAGCTACACTGGCCTGTTCACCCAGTCGTCGGCATTGTCGACGGCGATATCCGGCGGCTTGGGCGGCGTCAATGCTGCCGATTTGCGTGCCGACAACCTCGAAACCGAAAAAATCGCCAGCGAAGCGGCGGTGGACCGCTACGGATTTTTTCGCGGCGCCTATTTTTCGCAGCGCGATTACCTGGTCAACGACGGCAACGTCACTGACAGCGACATTTTAGATCTCGACGAAACCGAGGAGAAACTGTCGCCCGTCAATCCCTACTGATCCGCCGCGCCCGAATCCGCTCCGACAGGCATCTTGGCGGGTCGGTCAACAATCTATCGATGAGGCCCGAGCCATGAGAAAACTGATATTTACCGCCGTTCTGGCCGCTACTGGCACCAATGCCAACGCCATCCCGCCGGCCAACCGTTCGCTACCGCTGGATCGAATCAGCATCGAACGCATCGACCTCCAAGGCCAGATCAAGACTTGGAACCTAAACAAGGTCTGCATCGACGGCCAAGCCTATCTACTGTTGATGAAAAGTTTGACCGACCCGGTCAGTATTTCGCCGGCATTTGCCGACGGCAAACCGGAGCAATGCCGAATCGCAGCGGACGAAACTTTACCCCGCAAATAGCAGTCTGGGTTTGGCAGCAATCGATACCGTACCGATCCGCTCTCAAACAGTGCGGAGCGCGTAGACCAAAACGACAGATTGTCAATCCGCTTTACAAAGTTCGCCGCCGACCAACATCGCTCAGTGCCAAGATTTTGAGCTTAGGGCATTATTCAAGACTGGCCCGATTTTTGTTTGTTATTTTTCATACTCTCGACTACCGAATTCACCGAGCCATGTACCTGAAAAAGCGCTCCGAAACCTATTTCGACCCTTACTGGCGCACCCGCGCCCAGAAAATCATCCCCGGCGAATACTGCCTCGCCACGGCCGGTTCGGTGATCGTCACCGTGCTGGGCTCTTGCGTCACGGCCTGTATCCGCGACCGCAACAAAGGCATAGGCGGCATGAACCACATCATGGTGGCCAACACCAACGAAGGCCAACCGCTGAATGCGCGCCTGGAACACCAGGCGGTCGCGGCAATGGATAAGTTCATCGACCATCTGCTCGACATCGGTGCGGAGGCGCACCAGCTGGAAGCTAAAGTCTTCGGCGGCGGCAATATTCTGAACGGCCTGCACCGCGACAACGTCGGTGCCCGTAGTGCGCAATTCTTGCGTAATTACCTGGCCGAACGCGACATCCCGATCGTTGCCGCCGACACGCTGGATATCTATCCGCGCAAGATCTATTTCTTTCCGGAATCCGGCAAAGTTCTGGTAAAAAAACTCAAAGACGTCAAAAACGAGACCATCCTGCTCCGCGAACAGGAATATTCGACGCGAATATTCGCCGGCAGCCTGGCTTGATGCCTCGACGCGGGGCGGCCGGATACGAACAGAGTTGATCCGGCCGCTTCGCTCGACAACTAGCCAGTCGACTCCCTCCTCACCGCCCGGGTTAAAAAGCACCTTCGGAAGCGGCACCGGCGCAAAACACCGACAGTCTCGGCCAGTAAACTTCATCTGCTACCGACGGCGACAACAGATGCAGCAAAAACCCTGGTATTCGTACGTGATACAATCCGCACCTTATCCACATCAACTCACAGGAATTCTATGCCCTCCATCAAACTCATCGGCTTGCTGTTGTTCTCCGCCTCTTTCGCCGCCGGCGCCGCGGAAATTCCGCTGACCCAAGCCGACCTGCTGGGCACCTGGCAAATCGAAAAAGAATCGGTCAACGCCGACGGTAGCGGCGCCCGCGGCCTGAACACGACATGGACCTTCAGAAACGACGGCACCATGGAAGGCATTTCCCAAGAAAACGACTCCCACGCCCGCATTGAGCAACTCAAAGCGGTATTGAACTACAGCGTCGAAGACGGCAAATTGAAAAAACAGGCTGCTCCAGGCCGCTCGAAAATGGAAACCTGCGCCGCCACCACAAAAGACGGCAGTAAAATGGTCTTGAAATGCCAGTCGATCTATTTTTTCATGACCAAAAAATAAGCACCGAGAGCTGATGCTTCGTGGGCCGGTCTGACTTGCGATTATTCGACCGCAAAGACTTCATGAACGCCCCCGGCCGTCTCCTCTCGCAACAGCCGCCCAAGCCGATCGTTGCGATTGTTACGGTTGCCACGCTGCTTTGCCCGACGGCTAAAGTTTGGGCCGAAGCCAGCTCGCTGGACGAAGCGCAGTTCGCGTTGCTACGCAACGATTGCGAGCGACTGGCGGGCGACCGGGTGGAGTTCCTGGAAAAGGCCGGTCCGAATCTTTACAGACTCTGCCTCCCGACACCCGGCGGCCCGCCGGGCGGCGGCGCAGGCGGTGCCGGCAGCGTTGGCGGCGGAGCCGGCTCGGTTCAGAGCCAATTCGTCGCCGCCGGCAAGCGCTTGGCAAAACTCCGCCGGCAACAAAGCAAGGACGGCGGCGGCGCTGGCGACGAAGCCGAGCTTGCTTTGACTGACGGTTTGCACCTGTTCTTCTCCGGCCAATTCGAAGCCATCGACCGGCGCAGCACCCGCTTCGAAACCGGCTACAACGGTAATGTCCAGGGCGGCGCAATCGGCGCCGATTGGCGCGCCAACGACTGGCTGCTGGCCGGCGCGGCGCTGAATTACAGCAACACCGACAGCCGGTTCGCCAATCTTGGCGGATTTCGGGTCGACGCGTTCGGCCCGGCGCTTTACGCCACGCTGACACCAAACGATAACGTCTTTGTCGATATCGTGGTCGAATATGCTCGTCAATGGCGCGAACGCGATCGCTTGACCAGTTTTCCGTCGCTCGGCGCCAATAAGCGGCCGGTGTCCGGCGTGGTGTCGTCCGATTTCGGCGCGGACCATTACGCCGCCAATGCGCTGGCGGGTTACGATTTTTGGTTCGGAGGCATTGTCATCGGCCCGCGCCTGGGTTTCCGTTACAGCGAAATGAGCCTCGACGCCTACCGCGAGACCGGAACGACCGGTTTGGAATTGAATTTCCTGCGCGACCGGATTCGCTCGCTGCAAAGCTCGGTGGGCCTGATGCTATCGACGGCGCTGAGCACTCCAGTGGGCGTGGTCGCTCCGCAAATCAGTTTCGATTGGACCCACGAGTTTCAAAACAAACAGCGCGATCTCCGCGCCAGCTTCGTCCAAGACGGCCGCGCCAACCCGACGGTTTTTACCTTCAACAACGACCGGCCCGACCGCGACTTCTACCATCTGGGCGCAGGAATCGGCCTTACCTTGCCCAACGGCATCCAACCCTTCGTCAATTTCGACACCTTACTGGGAAATCGCTTTTTCGATCATTTGGTCGGTACTGTCGGCGTCAGGCTGGAACTGTAAGCTGAAGCCGGAAACGCATACGCTTATTCCGGCCTACCGCAAAATCGAGGGCTTTCCTCCCCGCAAACCGACACTATAACCAAGTCTCGCGTCAGCAACACAAGACACGAAACCCGATTTCCCGCGTGGGCACAAAAAGCCGTGCCCACCCTACGAAACCGGGATGGTTTTCCTCCCCTTATGCCGCGCCGAGCACCGGAGGGCTTGGGCGGATTTGCCCGACAGGGGCGCGGCAGGAATGCCGCGCGTTTTTGGAGGGCTATGGATAGCCCTTCCAAAAACCCCGCTCAAACCCGCAGACGCGCAGGGTTAAAGCGGCATGGGGTGTCGTTTCTTTTGAATGCTTTTCTTTGGACAAGCAAAGAAAAGTATTTCGGCCGTCGGGCCGAGACCCGACATTAAAACAAGTCGTGGCAAATTCACACCATGCGTACGATTACGCTACCGCTAATCGTACCTACGCGGGCTGTCGGCGTCAGGCTGGAACTGTAAGCCGAAGCCGGAAACGCATACGCTTATTCCGGCCTACCGCAAAATCGAGGGCTTTCTTCCCCGCAAACCGACACTATAACCAAGTCTCGCGTCAGCAACACAAGACACGAAACCCGATTTCCCGCGTGGGCACAAAAAGCCGCGCCCACCCTAAAAAACCGGGATGGTTTTCCTCCCCTTATGCCGCGCCGAGCACCGGAGGGTTTGAGAGGAACAGCCCGAAGGGGCGCGGCAGGGATGCCGCGCGTTTTTCGCAGGGGCTGGGATGCCCCTTCGAAAAACCCCGCTCAAACCCGAGGAGCGCAGGAAACAAGCGGCATGGGGTGTCGTTTCTTTTGGATACTTTTCTTTGGACAAGCAAAGAAAAGTATCTCGGCTGTCGGGCCGAGACCCGACATAAAAACAGGTCGTGGCAAATTCACATCATGCGTACGATTACGCTACCGCTAATCGTACCTACGCGGGCTACTTATGCCGAGTCCGGCGTCCGGTTGATAAAAGTGTTAAACCAGGCTTGCACATTTACGACACCATCATCCCGAACGCTTTGACTAGCAGAGTTCCTATACCCTTTGAGGCAGCGCTTTCACTTCCCTTTGCAAGTATGCGACGTACTTTTACAATAAGGGGTTCTTTTTTGTCGGTAAGGCTTAACGACGTCGGCAAGTAACCCAGTACGGTTAACCCCCTAAGGGTCAAAATTACTTCCCGAAAATCTCCAGAGTCATCTGACTCATAGCGGAGAAACCCCTCTTCTTTCAACCAGCGCATTGTTGCAGAGAAATAACTTAAATATTCCGCCTCTTTGGCTTTGACTCCAATATCAACCAATGTTTCGACTACGAAATGCAAGCTTTCGATATTCTTTGGCTCGGGAAAACTTCCGTAAAGATCAGAGAGTATCGTTAACGTGAGCCAGTTAAAGGCTCGGATGTTGAGCGGTTCTGCATCAGATGAACTCATGAGTTCTAACAAAGAATTAAAAAAGTTTCGGTATATCATCCCAACAATTCCCTAAACCACCAACTTCGGCACCGCCCCCAACAACTTTTGAGTATACGGATGCTCCGGCGCCCCGCAAACCTTCGCCGTCGCCCCCTGCTCCACCACCTTCCCCCGATACATCACCACCGTCCTGTCGCTCAAATACTCGACCACGCCAATGTTATGGGTGATAAACAGCAAAGTCAGATTGCGCCGGCGGCGGATGTCCAGCAACAATTGCAGGATTTCCGCCTGCACCGACACGTCCAGCGCGCTGGTGATTTCGTCGCAGACGATGAATTCCGGATTCAGCGCCAAGGCGCGGGCCAGGCCGATACGTTGGCGCTGGCCGCCGGAGAATTCGTGCGGATAGCGCCAAAGCGCCTCGCGACCGAGTTGCATATCGTCCAGCAGTTGTTCGGCCAAGGCGATGCGCTCGTCGCGGCTGGCGCCAATGCCGTGCACCTGCATCGGTTCGGTCAAGGTGGTTTCGATCAATAATCGCGGATTCAACGACGATTGCGGGTCTTGGAAGGCGATCTGCATCTGCCGACGCAACGGCCGCAGTTCTTTGGCGGACAAGCCGACCAGCTCCCGGCCGGCTATCTTGATGCTGCCCTCGGTCGGCGGCTCCAGTTGCAGCACGGCACGGCCCAACGTGGTTTTGCCGCAACCGGATTCGCCGACCAGGGCGACGATTTCGCCGCGCGGAATGTCCAGCGACACGTCATCGACGGCTTTGATGTGATCGACCACGCGGCGCAACAAGCCTTTGCGCACCGGGAACCAGACTTTCAGGTTGCGGATCTGGATTAGCGCGTCGCTTTCGGTAGCGGCTTGCGGTTTTGTTCCAATTGCAGGCTCGGCTGGTTGCAGATTCGCAGTGGGTTCAACGCGCGTAGCGGCTGCCTGTGCCTCGACCGGAATAACATCAACTCCGGTAGCCGATGCCGCTTGCAGCTTCAGACCGGCCCGTTCCAGAACGGAAAGCGATTTTCGATCTTTCTCAGCGAGAGCGGAGAGAGGTGGTTGTGTTTCTTCTGCGAGCTGCGGTGGCGCTTCGACGGGCTCAGCGCGAACGGTTTTTGGGGATGCGGAGACATCGGGCTTGACCAGATTCTCCGGCACCGAAGCCAACAGTTTTTGCGTGTAGGGATGCTGCGGATTCCCGAGCACGTCGCGGCAGCGGCCGGCTTCGACCAAGCGGCCGTATTGCATCACGCCGACCCAGTGCGCCATTTGCGCGACCACGCCGAAGTCGTGAGTGATGAACAGCATGCTCATGCCGGTGTCGTCTTGCAGCTGCCGCATCAGCCTTAGAATCTCGGCCTGCACGGTGACGTCCAGCGCGGTGGTGGGTTCGTCGGCGATCAGTAGCTTGGGTTGGCAAGCCAAGGCCATCGCGATCATCACTCGCTGGCGCTGGCCGCCGGACAGTTGGTGCGGGTAATCGCGAAAGCGCGAGCCGGGATTGGGTATCTGTACCTGAGTCAGGGCTGCGACCGCGCGTTGCTCGGCCTCGTCCGGATTCATGTCCGGGTAATGCAGTTGCAGCGCTTCGATGATTTGCTCGCCGACTGTCAACACCGGGTTCAGTGAAGTCATCGGTTCCTGGAAGATCATCGCGATCTGCGCGCCGCGCACTTGGCGGACATCGGCATCGGGCAAGGTCAGCAGGTCGCGGCCCTCGAACAGAATCTGGCCGCTGGGATGATTGGCGATACCGTCCGGCAACAAGCGGATCACCGACAAGGCGCTGATCGACTTGCCACTGCCGGATTCGCCGACCAGACAAAAGGTTTCGCCTTGCGGGATTTCAAAACTGACGTCCTCGACCGCTTTGACCGGCTCGGCGCCGGTGTGCAGATAAGTGCGCAGGTTTTTGACTTGCAATAACGGCGCGCTCACGACTCGCCTCCGTTGCGGCGCGACAATTTCGGATCGATCGCGTCCCTGAACGCCTCACCGATCAGGTTGTAGGCGAACACCGTCATGAAAATCGCCCCGCCCGGAAACACCGCCATCCACCAGTTGAAGGTCGAGGACTTGACCGCCTGGTCCAACATCGCTCCCCACGACGGCGCATCGACCACGCCGAGACCGAGAAAACTCAAGGTGGCTTCCGACAAAATCGCCCCGGCGACGCCGAAGCTGACCGCGACCAGCAGTGGCGCGACACCGTTGGGTAACATGTGGCGGAACAGGATCGACGGCAGCGGCAGGCCGCTGGCGATGGCCGCCTGCACGTAGTCCTGCTTGCGCAGTTTCAGAAATTCGGTACGCACGTAACGGGCGTAGCCAGACCAGCCGGTGACGCCGATGATCACCATCATCATGTACAGGCTGCGGCCGAAGAAGGCGACGAAGGTCAGCAGTAGAAATAGCGTGGGGATATCCTCGAAGATTTCCACCAGGCGCATGCCGAGCATATCGACCACACCGGAAAAATAGCCCATCAACCCGCCGACGACGATGCCGATCGCCAAGGCGATGCCGGTGGCGATGAAACCGATGCTGAGAGCGATGCGGCTGGCGTGGATCATCCGGCTCAACACGTCGGCGCCGTTTTCTTCGGTGCCCAGCCAATGGACGTGGCCCGCGCTGGCGAACGGCGCTTCCAGACCCTTGCTACCGAGGTCGCGCAGGTAATCGCCGGGTGCATAGGGAATCGGCGGCATGATTTTCCAATCGACCTGGCTGTATTCCGGGCCGCGAAAATCGTCGTAAATCACCAAGGCTGGCGGTTGCACGGTCAGGTTGGCAATCAAGGCAGCCAGCCCGGTGCCGGCCAGAAACAGGAAAAACTTGGTGCCGCCTGCCAACGGCAACCGCGACACCGCCAACGCGATGAAAAACCCCGCCAGAATCCAGGCGTCCTCGATCGATAGATAGCGCAACACCGGCGCCGAAATCTCGCCGTTTTTGCTCATCAATAACGGCATCGAGTTGGCCAAAAATGGCGCGAACACCGCAAAGAACACCAACACGCCAACCCAGGCCAAGCCGAATTTGACGCCGACGCCGTCCAGCGTGCGCCGCCAGATGCGGGCGGCGAAGGATTGCCGGCTGATAATGGGCTTAGTCATAACTCACCCGCGGGTCGGCCAGCGTGTAGCAGAAGTCGGCGATCAGATAGCCGATCAGGGTCAAAAAGCCGCTGATCCAGGTGATCGACAACACCAGCTCGCGGTCTCTGCCCTTCACCGCTTCGACCGCCAGTTGGCCCATGCCGTTGATGCTGAAAATATTCTCGACGATCAACGAGCCGGCCAGCAAACTCGGCAGCAAGCCGGCCGAGACGGTAATCAACGGCAGCAAGCTGTTGCGGAACACGTGCTTCCACAGCACGTCGTTTTCGGCCAGGCCCTTGGCGCGGGCGGTGCGGGCGTAGTCGGCGTGCAGGTTTTCCAGGATCGAGGTGCGGGTCAGCTTGGCCAGCGCGGCAAAGCCGCCGTAGGACAGACAAATCACCGGCAATATCAGATGCCAGATGCGGTCCAGCAAAAAGCCGCGCACGAAGCCGCTGTCGTCCCAATGCGGCAGAAACGGCATATCCAAGGCTTCACGGTCGCTAAGACCGGCGGTGGGAAACCATTGAAAATATTGGACGTTGGCAAAGAAACCCAGCAGCAGGACGCCGGCCAGCATGGTCGGGATCGACCACAAACCCAGCATCGCCAAGCTGGAACCGACATCGAAGGCGCCGCCGCGTTCGGTCGCCGATTTCATGCCGATCCAGATCGCCAGCGCGTAGGTGAACGGTATCGTCACCAGATTGAGCAGCAAGGTAATCGGGATGCGCTCGGCGAGAATGTCGGCGACCGGCCGGCCGTATTGAAAGCTGGTGCCAAGATCCATGCCTTTGCTCAGCGAGAACGACTGGTGGCCTTGTTCGTCGCTGACGAAACCGATCGGCGAAACATTGTTCAGCCAGCGCAGGTATTGCAGCGGCGCCGGCTGGTCCAGGCCGTAGCGCTTGTTGTAATAGTCCAGCAGGGCCTGCTTTTCCTGCGGTTTCATGTCCATGCCGCCGACCAGGGTCTGGGCGCTGATGCCGCCCGGCGACGCGGCCATCACGGTGAACACGACGACGGTGATGCCGAGTAAGGTCGGCACCATCAGCAACAGGCGCCGTATAAGATAAGTCAGCATCCGGCGTCCTCCGGCTTATTGGGTGTATTTTTGCTGGGCCAGCGGCACGTAGTTTTCCAGCGGCAGCGAACCCAGGTTCAAGCCCAGTTTGGTCATTTGTAGATTGTGAATACGCTTGTCGACGAACAACAGACTTTTGCGGCGCATCAGGAAGGTATAGGGCTGGTCTTCGTAGAGGATGCGTTCGGCCTGCTGCCACAGCGGCATGCGTTTGCCTTCGTCGACGGTACGGCGGGCGGCGTCGATCAATTTGTCCAGTTCCGGATTTTGGTAGCCGATGAAATTGTCGCCCTTGCTGATCGCCTGGGAGCTATGGAAGGCTTGGTACAGATCGGTTTCGATGCTGCTGGTCCAGCCCAGGGTGATGGCGTCGAAGTCTTTTTTATCCAGGTTCTCCAGCATCACCGGCCATTCCTGCGGGAACGGCACCAGTTTGACGCCGGCTTTGGCATACAGATCTTTCAATAGCAACACCATGCGGCTGGTGTCTTCGTTGGCCTGAAAGTAAGTCAGTTTGAACTCGAAGGGCTGACCTGTTTTGTCTTCCAACACGCCGTCCTGGTTGCGGTCCTCGTAGCCGGCTTCTTTCAGCAAGGCCTTGGCTTTATCGAGATTGGCTTGATACGGCTGCAAGGCGCTGTCGTGCTGCTTGCTGGCGTTGCCGAACGGGCTGACCGCCGGCTCGGCATAGCCCAGAAACACATCCTTGATGATGCGGCCGGTGTCGGTCAGATAGCTCATGGCCTGGCGCACGCGCTTGTCGGCAAAGCGGGTCGGTTTGCCGCCGCGCATCTGGTTCCAGCCGATGTAGCTATATCCGACTACCGGCGGCATGTATTCGAAGCTTTGGCTCTTGGCTTGAATCTGGGAGTCGTTTTGCAGTTGCTTGTACTCCGAGGCTCGCGCCGAGTAGGAGTCGATATCGCCGTTGCGGTAGGTGGTCAGGCGGGCGCTGTCGTTTTGGATGATTTTCCACAAGATGCGGTTGTAGGCCGGCTGCACGTCACCCCAGTAGCGCTCGTTACGGACCAGCTCGACATTGCCTTGGTCCGGGGTCCAGCTTTTCGGATCGGCCAGTTTATAGGGGCCGCTACCGAGCAGCAGGCCTTTGGACTCGTTGAATTTTTGCGGCTCTTTCAGGTAGGGTTCGTAAAAATGCTTGGGCAGAATATTCATGCCGCCGGCCAGGGACAGGGCTTCGAAATACGGTTCCTTATAGGTGAACACCACCCGGTATTTGCCTTCGGCCTTGACCGACTGAATCTTCTGCAAATAGGCACGCTCGCGCGGCGCCTGGATCGCCTCGGTCATGATGAAATTGAAGCTGAATACCACATCGTCGGCTGTCAGCGGCTGGCCGTCGGAGAAAGTGACGTCGTCGCGCAACTCGAAAGCGATGGTCAGACCATCTTCGCTGACCGTCCAGCTTTTGGCGATCAAACCTTCCCAGGCCAGCGTATCCGGGTTGCGGGTAATCAGGCTTTCCTGGACGTAGCTTTGTACATTCGAGGCGTAGGCATCGGTCGATACCAGCGGCGTAATGGTTTTCAGGTTAGTGCCGAAGGCTTCGACGCTCCAGTCGCCTGCGGCATAATCGGGCAGTTTGGTTGCGGCATACGCTCGTTGAAAGGCCGGGGCAATGCCGCCGGATTGTGCGGTTTGCGTCTGCCCTGTCAAGGTACCGCTAGCTGCTAGAGTGCGCAACTCGCGCATGGCCTGGGCTTGTTCGGCCAATGCGGCCTGCATTTCGCTAAGCTTCAGCCATTGCCGGTCTATCTGGTACATCGTCAATACGATCAAAACGAGCGCCAAGCAAACCAAGCCGTTAAGCGTCCAATCCCGAGAAGCGAATGGTTTTTCCATGGTAAATCTGTCCGAAAGTTTCGAGGCGAAGGAAGCGGAGTTTATATTGACGCTGACCACAACGGCAACCGGTATCAATTTCCAGAAACTGCCGCAAAAGCTGCTGTACTTTACCTTCAGGCCGGCGATTTGCAAAATCGCTCGTGCTTCCAAGCCTCCGTTTTACCGATTGCGCAGGAATCGGGGCCGCTAGTCAGGCGTGCGTCAAATCGCGGTTACAAAAAAGGGAGCTTTACGCTCCCTTTTCAAGTCTCGACTGCAAAAAATTATTGTTTTTCCGGCCGAACCACAATTTCGGCTTTAGCTTGCAACGCGTTCAACACTGCTTCGAGTTGCGCCTTACCGAAAGCCGCGGCGATGTTTTTCGAGATCGCAGCTTGCTTGTTTTTGTCGGCCTCGGACATTACGCCTTCGTTGACTTTGTGAATGACCAGCACCAATTTTCCGCCGTCGGCATTATCCAGCACGGCAATACTCGGTTGACCGGCATGCGGCTTGGCGGCTTTGAATATTTCCTGGACGACCGGCGCAGGTAACTGAGTGGCGTTACGCGCCAAACCGTCCAGTTTTTTCGAAACCAATTTTCTGGCTTCGGCCGCCTGGGCCAGCGTTTTTCCCGACGCCAGATCCTGTTTGACCTGATCCGCCACCGCAACGGCTTGCTGACTGGCCTTGTCGCGTTGAATAGCGGCAATCAGCTCTTTTTTGACATCTTTCAATTCCTTAACTGCTGCCGGCTGGTGCGAGGCTACGCGCAATACCACCAGCTTATCGCCACCGACTTCGATCGGCTCGCTGTTGCCGCCCTTCAACACATCTTCAGAGAATGCGGCGGCACGAACCTTTTCTTCGGCGGCGATGCCTTCGCCGTTTGCCCGGGTAAACTCAGCCGTTTTTTGTACCGAGCCGCCCAATAAATCGGCTGCAGCCGCCAGACTGTCCGGATTCTCGTAGCTGACTTCGGCCAACTTCTCTGCCAAGGTATTGAATTTGGTTTCGGCTTGGCTCTTTTGATAGGCCTTGGCGACTTCGGCTTTGACCGCTTCGTAGGGCTTGGTTTCGCCCGGAGCCAGTTCGGTCACTTTGATCAGGTGGTAACCGAAAGCGGAACGCACCGGCTCGGATATTTCGCCCAGCTTCAGCTTGCTGGCCGCGTCCTCGAAGGCCTTTTCCATTACGCCGACGTTGAACAGACCCAAATCGCCGCCGTTTTTCGCCGTCAATTTGTCGTCCGACACTTCGGCCGCCAATCCGGCAAAATCCTTGGTTTGCAAATCCTGCTTGGCTTTTACGGCTCTTTGCAGCGCTTGAGCGTCCGCATCTTTGTCTTTACCGAAAGCAAACAGGATATGGCTGATTTTGCGACGCTCCTGGGTCGTGAATTGCGCTTTTTGGTCTTCGTAATAGGCCTTCAGCTGTTCGTCGTCGGCCGCAATACCGGATGCCAGTTTATCCACCGAGAGTTCGACATACTCGACCGAAACCTGTTCGTCGGTACGGTAATCGTCCTGATGCTGCTGGTAATAAGCGGTAAGTTCGTCGTCGCCAGGCTGTTGCGTGACCTGAACCAACGGGACCGTCACATATTCAATATCGCGGGTTTGGTTTTGGATTTTGAAGAAACCGGCGATTTCGGCAGGTGTCGCGAAACTGCTATCGATGATGGCGCGCTGGAACTGTTCCATAACCAAGGCTTTCTTGATGCGATTGACGAACTCAGCGGATGACATCCCCTGCGAGCCCAACAGCGTTTGGTATTGGGTTTTGTCGAACTTGCCGTCTTTTTGGAAATACTCCAGCGATTGAATGAAATCCCTGGCAGTGTCGTCGCTGACGATCAGGTTTTCATTCTGCACGTACTGCAGCAATACTTCGTCGCGCACCAGCTTTTCCAGAGCTTGCTTTTTCAGCGTTTCTTCATCGAATTTCATGCCCGCCAAGTTTTGGGCATATTGCTGGTAGGCCTGATTGACGTCGCGCTGGAAAAACTCCTTGCCTTCCACCGTCACTACCGGCGCTTCTTTGCCGCCGCCGAGATAATTTTGAATGCCCCACAAACCGAACAGCACGCAAATAAATATCAATATGATCGATGCAAAAACTCCATGCACCTTTTCTCTTATTTCTAAAAGCATAAACGCTTTCCTTAAACAGAATTAAACCCGATCGCTAAAGGCGATAAAATTACACGCAAAAAAAAACCTCGGACCGTACGGCCCGAGGTTTCTGTTTTGGCGGAGCGGACGGGGCTCGAACCCGCGACCCCCGGCGTGACAGGCCGGTATTCTAACCAACTGAACTACCGCTCCAAAGTCTGGTGGGTGCTGAGGGGTTCGAACCCCCGACCCTCGCCTTGTAAGGGCGATGCTCTCCCAGCTGAGCTAAGCACCCGACTAAAGAGCGACTAGTTTACAGCATCTTTTAAAGATTTGCCAGCTTTAAATGAAGGAATTTTTGCGGCTTTAATGGTGATCTCTTCGCCGGTTTGCGGGTTGCGGCCTTTACGTTCCGCTCTTTCTTTAACATCGAAAGTACCGAAACCAACCAGGGCAACGGAATCGCCTTGTTTCAATGCGTCTTCAACGGCTTTGATAAAACCATCCAGAGCCCGACCAGCATCGGCTTTTGTCAACTGTGACGCACTGGCAATAGCGTCAATAAGTTCCGATTTATTCATTTATTTCCCCTTAGGATGTCGTTGTATTAATTATGCTCGGCAAACAAACACGTGTTTTGCCCGCCCACCGGTTATTCCACCAACCCGAATACGGCCTCTCCTCTGCGAGAGGCCGACATTTATATCAACGGGCTGCGATCGGTGTCAAGCGTTAGGAGCCTTGGAAACCACGATTTTTGCGGTTTCCAAGGATTTTAACCCATGCTTAATGTGCCACTACCCCGGACTGTTTTACCTCGACCTTTGCGCTAGTCGCATCGGCCAATTCAGCCGGAGAAAGAGGGGTTGGCATACGTTGTAAGGCCAATTCCAAAACTTCGTCGATCCAACGTACGCACTTGATCGCCAGATTGCGTTTGATGTTTTCCGGAATCTCAGCCAAGTCTTTTTCGTTTTCGGCAGGAATGACCACGGTAGCGATGCCGCCTCGGTGTGCGGCAAGCAGTTTTTCCTTCAAACCACCGATGGGCAAAACCTCCCCGCGCAGGGTAATCTCGCCGGTCATCGCCACGTCGGCCCGCACAGGAATCTTGGTCAGCGCCGAGATAATCGCGGTGCACATACCAATACCGGCGCTCGGTCCGTCTTTCGGCGTCGCTCCTTCCGGAACGTGGATGTGAATGTCGCTCTTCTGGAACACTTCGCTGTCGATACCTAATATACCGGCCCGACTGCGCGCAACCGTTACGGCGGCTTCGATAGACTCCTTCATCACATCGCCAAGCTTGCCGGTAGCCAATTGCTTACCCTTACCAGGCATGACTGCGGTCTCTATCGTCAGCAGTTCGCCGCCGACTTCGGTCCAAGCCAGACCGGTTACTTGGCCGATTTGGTCGCTATCCTCGGCCATGCCGTAGCTGAACCGGCGCACACCAAGGTACTTGTCCAAGTTCTTTTCGGTAATGGAGGTCCGCGACTTTTTCGCTTTGAGTAACAAATCCTTAACTACTTTACGGCAAATCTTCGATATTTCCCGCTCCAGGCCGCGCACCCCGGCTTCCCGAGTGTAGTAACGCACAATATCTTTGACCGCGCCTTCCGAGATATGGATTTCCGACTCGATCAAGCCGTTACTCTTGATCTGCTTCGGAATCAAGAACCGGGTCGCGATATTGATTTTCTCGTCTTCGGTGTACCCGGCCAAGCGAATGATTTCCATTCTGTCCAGCAAGGCTGGCGGAATATTCATTGTGTTGGCGGTAGCAACGAACATCACGTCGGACAAATCGAAATCGACCTCCAGGTAGTGGTCGGAAAACGTGTGGTTCTGCTCGGGGTCCAGCACCTCCAACAACGCCGATGCCGGGTCGCCGCGAAAATCCGCCGCCATTTTGTCGATTTCATCGAGCAGGAACATCGGATTGCGGGTTTTGATCTTCGCCAGATTCTGCAGAATCTTCCCCGGCATCGAACCGATGTAGGTCCGGCGATGACCGCGAATCTCCGCCTCGTCTCGGACGCCGCCCAGGGCCATGCGCACGTATTTACGATTGGTAGCACGGGCAATCGATTGTCCCAACGAGGTTTTACCAACCCCCGGAGGCCCGACCAAGCACAAAATCGGCCCTTTCAACGCTTTGACCCGTTGTTGAACCGCGAGGTATTCGAGAATGCGTTCCTTGACTTTTTCCAGACCGAAATGTTCGGCTTCCAATACCTCTTCGGCCACTTTCAAATCGTGGCGAACCTTGGTTTTTTTCTTCCAAGGCACGTTAACCATCCAGTCGATATAATTCCGAACCACTGTAGCTTCCGCGGACATCGGCGACATCATCTTCAATTTGTTCAGCTCGGCGGTTGCCTTGGTTTTCGCTTCGGCACTCATACCCGCAGCGGCGATTTTCTTTTCCAGCTCTTCGATTTCGTTGCCGGCCTCATCCATTTCGCCCAACTCTTTCTGAATCGCCTTCATTTGCTCATTCAGGTAGTATTCGCGCTGGTTCTTTTCCATCTGTTTTTTGACGCGGCCGCGAATCTTCTTCTCCATTTCCAGAATATCGACTTCGCCTTCCATCAGCGTCATCAGGTTTTCCAGACGCTTGGCCACGTCGACCATTTCCAGCATCTCTTGTTTTTCCTCGACCTTCAGCGCCATATGCGCCGCCATCGTATCGGCCAGACGGCTGGGATCGTCAATGCCGGACAAAGAATTCAAGACTTCGGGCGGAATTTTGTTATTCAGCTTCACGTATTGATCGAAGGAGTTAATCGCGGTGCGTTGCAGCACTTCCGCCTCCTGCTCGGAAATATTCATTTCGTCCGCTAACTCGATGACGCTGGCAGCGCAATAACTGTCGACTTCGCAGTATTGGATCACCGAACAGCGTTGGCTACCCTCCACCAGCACTTTCACGGTGCCATCCGGCAATTTCAGTAATTGCAGGATATTGGCCAACGTTCCGACCTTATACAGATCGTCGAATCCCGGTTCGTCGACATCGGCTTGTTTCTGGGCTACCAGCAGCACCTGCTTATCTTGCTTGATAGCGGCATCGAGTGCGTCGATAGACATGCCTCGGCCGACAAACAACGGGATTACCATGTGCGGGTAAACCACCACGTCCCGTAAAGGCAGGACTGGAATCAGTTCGTCTTGGTTTTTCAAATCGGTCATTTCAATTGCTCCCGGAGCACGTCAATACACACCCAATCCTATATGAGGACGATCCTGGAGAAAACAAGTATCTTAAATTCAGCGCAAAAAAAAGGAGTTTGGTATCAGCCAAACTCCCGGATTTTGTTTCGGCTCAAGCAAAGCCGGATGTTTCAGACTAAGAAGCGTCGGAAACGGCCATTTTCGGCTCGGTTTCGTAAACCAAAATCGGTTCGGAATTACCCGATATCACGCTTTCGTCGATCACGACTTTCGAAATTTTGTCGTTGGACGGCAATTCGTACATCGTATCCAGCAAAACATTTTCGACGATAGTACGCAGGCCGCGGGCACCAGTCTTTCGTTCCATCGACTTGCGGGCAATCGCCGCCAATGAATCGTCTCTGAATTCCAGTTCGGCACCTTCCATTTCGAACAGATGCTTGTACTGCTTGATTAACGCATTTTTCGGCTGCGTCAGGATTTGAATCAACGCCGCTTCGTCCAACTCGTCCAAAGTCGCAATCACCGGCAAACGGCCGACGAACTCCGGAATCAAACCGTATTTAATCAAATCCTCTGAACGCACGTCGGCAAAAATCTCACCGACATTTCGACTGTCATCCTTGGTTTTGACTTCGGCGGCAAAACCGATACCGCCTTTTTCGGTACGGTTTTTGATGACTTTATCTAGGCCGGCAAAAGCGCCACCGACGATAAACAGAATGTTCGCCGTGTTGACTTGCAGAAAATCCTGCTGCGGATGCTTCCGTCCGCCTTGCGGCGGCACCGAAGCTACCGTGCCTTCGATCAGCTTCAGCAGCGCCTGTTGCACCCCTTCGCCGGACACATCCCGCGTAATCGACGGGTTATCGGCTTTACGGGAAATTTTGTCGATCTCATCGATGTAGACGATGCCGGTCTCGGCCTTCTCTACGTCGTAGTCGCACTTTTGCAGGATCTTCAGGATGATGTTTTCAACGTCTTCGCCAACATATCCGGCTTCGGTCAAAGTCGTTGCGTCTGCGATCGTAAACGGTACATCCAACAATCTGGCCAGCGTTTCCGCGAGCAGGGTCTTACCGGAACCGGTCGGACCTATCAACAGAATATTACTTTTCGCCAACTCGACATCGCTTTTCTTGCTGTTGCTACGCAGGCGTTTGTAATGATTGTAAACGGCCACTGCCAAAATTTTCTTGGCGTTTTCCTGGCCGATTACGTAATTATCCAATTCAGCTTTGATTTCTTTGGGCTTAGGTAACGCACCGCCGGATACCGCCATTTCGTCTTCGAGCAATTCATCCCTGATGATGTCGTTACAAAGTTCGACACACTCGTCGCAAACATAAACGGATGGCCCGGCAATCAGTTTCCGCACTTCATTTTGGCTTTTACCGCAAAAAGAACAGTAAAGAAGTTTTTCGTCGTCTTTACCTTTCTTGTCTCTACTCATAGACAGACTCCACCGTTTCACTTCGCTTCATCACAGAGATGAAATACTTCAAAAACCAATAGTAAACTCCCCCGCACATCGCGGCAACCGGGGTGCGTTGCTGTTAACCGCTACGACTGGTCAACACCTTATCGATCAAACCATAATCCACGGCCTGTTCCGCACTCAGAAAATTATCCCTATCGGTATCCTGTTCGATCTTCTGCAAGGACTGGCCGGTGTGGTGCGCCAACACCTTGTTCAACCGATCCCGAATCTGCAGGATTTCTCTTGCATGGATGTCGATATCCGAGGCCTGTCCCTGGAAACCACCCAAAGGCTGATGAATCATGACCCGGGAATGCGGCAAGCAATAACGCTTACCGGCCGCACCGCCCGCCAACAACAACGCTCCCATACTGGCCGCCTGGCCGATGCACATGGTGCTGACGTCCGGCTTGATAAACTGCATCGTGTCGTAGATCGCCATACCCGCAGTTACCGAACCGCCCGGCGAATTGATGTACAGGTGAATATCCTTATCCGGGTTTTCCGATTCCAGGAACAGTAGCTGGGCCACAACCAGATTGGCCATGTAATCCTCAACCTTGCCCACCAGAAAAATGACCCGCTCCTTCAGTAAGCGGGAGTATATATCAAACGATCTTTCCCCACGGGCTGTTTGTTCAACCACTATCGGCACTAGACCGCCCGCCGCTTGCGGCGCCATCATTTCGCTAATCACATTTTGGTTAAACACGTTAAGCCCTCATTGTCACTATCGTTCCATTACCTGATCAAAACCGACGGTCACGTCGGCGACTTTAGCCTGACTTACGATCCATGCCACAGCCTGATCCTCGAGAACCATTTGTTGCACGTCGTTCAGCCGAGACTTGTCTGCATAATACCAGTTCACGACGTCTTCAGGGCGCTCATAACTCTTCGCCATGTCTTCGATAACCGAACGAACTTTGTCGGCATCAACCTTCAATTCGTTTTTATGAATCACTTCGCCCAAAATCAAGCCCAAGGCCACGCGGCGCTTGGCTTGCTCTTCGAACATATCCCGCGGCAGATTCAGGTCTTCCAATTTCAAACGCATGTTCTTGGCCCGTTCCGCGTAAGGCTTCATCAGGGCTTGAATTTCCTGGTCGATCAATGCATTGGGGATCGACACCGAAATGTACTCGAACAACGCATCCATCACGGCGGTTTTCAATTTGTTTTTCAAGCCTTGCGCCAACTCCCGCTCCATGTTGGCGCGCACATCGGCGCGGAAGGTTACCGCATCGCCGTCTTCGACGCCGTAGGCTTTGATGAAGTCGGCATCGACTTCGGGCAACACAGGCTCCTCGACTTTAACCAATTCGACTTCGAACTCAGCCGGTTTGCCGGCCAGCTTTTCACTGTTGTATTTTTCCGGAAAAGTCACAGCAAATGTTTTGCTTTCGCCGACGTTCAGGCCTTTCAGCTCGTCTTCGAAACCGGGGATCATCTGCTTGCCGCCGATCTCGACCTGATAGTTTTCGACCTTGCCGTCGGTGAAGTTTTCGCCTTCGCAAACACCGGAAAAATGGATCGAAACTCTGTCGCCTTCTTGCGATGCGCGTTCGACGCCGTTCCAGGTTTTCTTCTGTTGCCGCAACTTTTCGACCATGTTATCGACATCGCTTTCTTCGACGCTCGCATTAGGCCGTTCGATTTGCAAGTTGTCGATGCCGTCCAACGCGATTTCCGGATACACTTCAAACTCGGCGACGTATTCGAATCCCTCGGTTTTCTCGCTGGGATGGATATGAGGATGACCAGCCGGATTCAAATCCTGCTGTTGCAAAGCTTCAAAGTAAGTCGACTGAATCAAGTCGCCGGTGACTTCGTTTCTGACCCGATCGCCATAAAGTTTTTTCACCATACTCGCAGGCACTTTACCCGGGCGGAATCCATCGACTTTGACGGTGCGCGCCAGTGTTTTGAAGCGAGTTTCCATTTTTTCCTGAACTACGGCGTCTGGAATGCTGACAGTCATTTTCCGGCTTAATTCTGATGTCTTCTCGACAGAAACTTGCATTGCTTTACCTCGATAACTAAAAAATAGGAATTTATGATTCGGGAGAATCGTCGACGATGTTCAAATCCGGGGAGCTTTACGGTCGTAAAGTGACGCATTAAGCGGGTATGGTGCGAGCGGAGAGACTCGAACTCTCACGGGGTTACCACTGGAACCTAAATCCAGCGCGTCTACCAATTTCGCCACGCTCGCAAAACAAAAGAACGCGGCATTATAATCAGCCGACCCGGCAAAAACAACTTCGGTTACCTTTTTTCTATGAGGCAATACGCCACTTCCAGCATGAATATTCGACTGCGCGGCGCAATCTCCGCTTTGGCATTAGCCCTTACGGCGGGCGCAAAGCCGGCACTGGCGGACGGACAAATCCCATTCGCCCACAAAGTGGTTTTTGAGAATCAACAACATCCGGTCTACGTGGCTATCGCCAATAGCGCCGAGCAACGGGAATTGGGTTTGATGTTCCGCCGCGAGCTCGGCCCGGACCAAGGCATGCTATTCGTTTATGCGGATCAACGCCCGCGCAGCATGTGGATGAAAAATACGATGATCGCGCTCGACGTGCTATTCGTCTCCGCAGACGCCAGGATCGCCGCCGTCCTGAAAAACCTGCCTCCCTGCAGAATCGACCCTTGCCGGATCTACGACTCGCAGATTCCGGCGCAGTACATGCTGGAATTGCCGGCCGGCTCTATCGACCGGCACGCAATCGACATCGGCCAGAAATTGGTCTTGCCCGAGGGCCTAGCCACTGCCGACAGGAATTAAGGCCCATTGACATCCTCGGCATCGCCTTCATACGGCGTTGCGTATTTGCATTCCTTCTGCGGGCAGACTTTTTCGGTGCCCCGGCGCTTCGTGGTTTTCAAGGTCAGAATCGGCCAATGACAATCCGGACATTCTTCCTTGATCGGCGCATCCCATAACGCATAATCGCATTTTGGGTATTCCGAACAGGAGTAGAAAATCTTACCGCTGCGTGCCTTGCGCTTCAAAATCGCGCCTTTTTTGCACTGCGGGCATTCGACCCCGGTATCCTGAGGCTTTTCCAGCGGTTCGATGTGCTTGCATTTCGGATAAGCGCTGCAACCGACAAACTTGCCGTAACGCCCGGTCTTGATCACCAACGCCGACTCGCACTTCGGGCAGACGCGACCTTCGACCACTTCCGGCTCGTTAGCCGCCACCGCATTGTCTTCGCCGAGATTGCGGGTGTAAGAACAAGTCGGATAATTGGTACAACCGATGAAACGGCCGTTCCGGCCCAACCGGATCGACAAGGCGCTGCCGCATTCCGGGCATTTTTCGTCGATACTTTCTTGCGTGACATCCTTGCGCTGTACGCTTTCTTCTTTCTCGTTGATCAACTGGGTAAACGGCCGCCAGAAATCGTTCATCAACGGAATCCAATCCTTTTCGCCGCGGGATACCGCGTCCAGTTCGTCCTCCAGATTAGCGGTAAAACCGTAGTCAACGTACTTGGTGAAATGCTCGGTCAGGAATTTGTTGACGATGCGACCGACATCGGTCGGATAGAAACGCTTGTTTTCTATCGTCACATATTCGCGATTTTGCAGTGTCGAAATGATGGTCGCATAGGTCGAAGGCCGGCCAATGCCGTGTTCTTCCAAAGCCTTGACCAAACTGGCCTCGCTATAACGCGGCGGCGGCTCGGTAAAATGCTGGGTGGCGACGATCTCCTGCAGCTTCACCGGCCGCCCTTCCTCCATCGGCGGCAGAATACTTTCCTGGTCGTCCGCCGCTTCTTTGCTGTCGTCGACGCCTTCCAGATAAACCATCATGAAGCCGGGATTGGTCACGGTGGAACCGGTGGCGCGAAACACATTTTTTTCGCTACCGCAGTTCAAATCCACGGCCACAAGATTCAGAGTGGCATGGATCATCTGACAAGCTACGGTACGCTTCCAGATTAAATCGTAAAGTTTGTACTGCTCAGCCGTCAGCCGGCCTTTGACCTGCTCCGGCAAACGTTGCACCGAGGTCGGCCGAATAGCCTCGTGAGCTTCTTGTGCGTTTTTTGACTTGGTTTTAAATTCGCGCGGCTGTTTCGGCACGTTCTCGGCACCGTATTTCTCGGCAATCAGAGCGCGAATATCGGCAACAGCTTCTTCTGCCAGATTCACCGAGTCGGTACGCATATAAGAGATTAAACCGACGGTTTCGCCACCGAGATCAATGCCCTCGTACAACTGCTGGGCAACCATCATCGTGCGCTTGGTGGTAAACCCCAGTTTCCGCGCCGCTTCCTGTTGCAAGGTCGACGTGATAAACGGCGGTGCCGGATTCCTGTTGCGCTGTTTCTTCTCCAGCTTGGCAACGATCAGCTGGCCGTCGGCTTCGGCCAACAAAGCCTGTTTGACCTGATGGGCCTGCGCTTCTTCAGTAAAGCTGAATTGGTTGAGCTTTTCGCCGTTGAAATGCGTCAGTTTGGCTTTGAAAGGCTGACCCTGGGCATTGGCTTCGGCAGTATGCGACCAGTATTCGCGGGTCTTAAACGCTTCGATCTCCATCTCGCGCTCGACGATCATCCGCAACGCCGGACTTTGCACTCGGCCGGCGGACAAACCGCGGCGGATTTTTTTCCACAACAACGGCGACAAATTGAAGCCCACTAGATAATCCAAGGCCCGCCGCGCCTGTTGGGCATTGACCAGACTGTTGGATAACTCGGTCGGATGTGCAATGGCTTCGGTGACAGCCTTCTTGGTGATTTCGTGAAACACCACCCGCCGCACCTCTTTGTCCTTCAGGAGCTTTTTCTCCTTCAAATGCTCGAACACGTGCCAGGAAATCGCCTCGCCTTCCCGATCCGGGTCGGTCGCCAAATAAAGCGTATCCACATCTTTAATGGCCTTACCGATTTCCTGCAGATGGCGCTGGTTGCGGTCGATAACCTGATACTTCATCGCAAAGCCGTTCTCCGGATCGACTGCGCCTTCTTTGGGTATCAAATCGCGAACATGGCCGTAGGAGGCGAGAACCTGAAAATCTTTACCCAGGTATTTTTCGATGGTTTTGCATTTCGCAGGCGACTCTACAATGACTAAACTTTTGCTCATACAGTCGTAAAAGCCTCAGTGTAAAGAACTAGGTATCAAATCGTAGACGATGTCTTCCATTCTGGAAAAAGCGGCACTGTCACCGGGTTGGCTCAATAGCACCATCAACACGATCCACTTCAATTTGTCTAGGGTGATATTTTCGTCTTTCAAGGCCATCGCCCGGTCGATGGCAATCTCGCGGTTGCCCGGAGTCAGAATGCCGGCGTGTTCCAAGTACATCAGAAAGTCACGGCATTCCAAATCGAAAACAGCGTTTTCCTGCTGGCTAAAAATCCGGAAAGACGACGAAATCGCCGGCGATATGCTGTCCATTTCCGCGAGCGACTCCAGCCAATCGAAGGCTTTATTGACGTCCGGCTGCTGAAAACCGGCATCCAACAATTCGCTGGCAATGATTGAAGTATCGGGGTAGTTATCGCTGTCGCCATCCAGATAGTTTTCAAACAGATATATCAGCACATCAAAAATATCTTCTTTCATTAGAACCTTTATTTGATTCGAAGGTAGCTACCGCCGGCGATACCGGCCACGTAGCCCTGCAGCTCCAACACCAGCAACATCGAGGAGACCTCTTCTACCGTCCAAGTACCTGCGTGCACCAAAGCATCTACCGTTGTGGGGCTATACGGAATCAAATTCAATAGATTTTGTTGTTCCAGGTCAAGCACAGTCTGCGCCGATTCCGGCTCGGTTCGCATACTTTGTTGATTATATTGGCCTAATTCTTCAAAAATATCCTCGGCGGTCTCCACCAGTTTCGCACCTTGCCGAATCAGGGCATTGCAGCCGCGTGCCAACGGGTTATGGATCGAACCCGGAATCGCAAACACCTCCCGATTCTGCTCCAGGGCCAGCCGCGCCGTGATCAGCGACCCGCTCTGCTGCGCCGCCTCCACCACCAGCAAGCCCAGGCATAGGCCGCTGATGATGCGATTCCTGAGCGGGAAATGACTGGCCTTGGCGCCGGTGCCGGGCGGAAATTCGGACACCAAAGCGCCGTGCTCGACGATTTGCGTGGCCAAGTCCTTGTGCCGGGCCGGATATACCCGATCCAGCCCGGTGCCGGCCACGGCAACGGTACGGCCGTTGGCGTTCAAAGCCCCTTGGTGGCTGGCGGCATCGATGCCCAACGCCAAACCGCTGGTGATGACCAATCCGGCGGCCGCCAGCGTTTCGGCAAATTGCAGAGCGGTACTGACTCCGACCGGAGACGGATTGCGACTGCCGACGATCGCCAATTGCGGCTCGGCCAATACGGCCGGATCGCCTTTGACGAACAGCACCGGCGGCGGCCGGTCGATTTCTTTCAATTGGGGAGGATAGTCCGGATCCCGCAGCGTAAACGCATGGTTACCGGTTTGTGCCAGCCAAGCCAGATCCGTTTCGACGGCCTGCCAGTCGGGCGCTTGCAACACGGAGATTAACTTGTCGCTGATTCCGAGAGCGCCAAGGCTGGCGCGGGAGGCAGTAAAAATAGCTTCAGGTTGAAAATGCTCCAGCAAGCGCTGAATCGTTCCGCCGCCGACGCCCGGCATGCGCAACAAGGCCAACCAGTATTTCAGCTCGGAATCGCGCGCGAGGTCCAATTCAGTCAACCGATCGAGCCGCTCGCCCCGGAGCACTTAAGATCAGGTCGCGCCATACCGTAAAGGTCAAGGCGTCTGCACCCGGTCCAAGGTGTGCATCGCGGCCGACGCTTTCATCACCAAGGCATAGCTGACCCGCTCGAAGGTCCGGAACACCATCAGTTCGCCGGCCAGCTCGTCCGGCATTTTCACAGCAACCCCTTCCGGAGACTGGTAGCGGTCCAACAAGAAGTTACCGCGCCGGTAAACGTCGAACACATGGCCGACTTCGATACCGTCGGCCGTTCCTTTATCGATCACCACCACGTCGTGCTGGCCGATCTGGGATACGCCGCCCATCACCCGGATAATACTGCCGACGATTTGTTTTTCCGGCGGCCGCGGGAAGTAGTTCAACGCCAATTCGCCTTCGGACGTCAGCATCAAGCGGTCGCCGCGCTGAACCTCCATATCCGATTTATTGATGAGCAGCGTCGCCGGATCGCCGGGCTGTTGCAACGTGGTATCGGCAATGAACTGCGCCTCGTAACCCAAAATCTCTTTGGTAACCGGGCTGATGTAAGGTTTGCCCTGCCGGTAGATCGTATAACCCAAGCCCTGTGGCTCCTCGATCGCCCGCACGTAAACCCCGTCGCCAGCACCGGCGATCAGATGCTCGCCAACAAAACCGATCACGTAGGGCGCACGATGCAATTCATCGGCCGTCACCACTTTCGGCGAATTCAGAAACTGGATAATCGCATCACTCGGCACCATCCGTATGGCTTGTTCGACCGAAGATTCGCGAACCCGTGGCAACAGTTTTTCTTCAGTTGCATCGCCCGGAGCGAAACTTAACCTGGGTTTGCCGTCAACATAAGAAAAGTACAAAGTATCACCCGGATAAATCCAGTGCGGGTCTTTAACTTGCGGATTGTTATGCCAGAGTTCGGGCCATTGCCAAGGATGTTGCAAAAACTTGCCGGAGATATCCCACAGCGTGTCGCCTTTTACCACCGTGTATTGGTCGGGATGATTGGGGTTGATCTGCAATTCGTCGGCGCGTGCAGTTGCCGCGGCCAACAACGAAAATGCAATACCCAGAGCGGTGCGAAGCAACATATATCTATCCTGCCGAAGCCAGTAACGTGTTCGATCCGATCTCTAACAGCCGAAACCGGGCGTAGTATGAGCCGGCCGGCGCTATCGCCGCCGGCCGCCAATAGAATTTGCCGCACAGTTTAGATGAATTGACGCAGATTGCCAGCAGTACGCCGCGGCTCGCCAGCCTGCCGCAGCATGCAAACCCAGGCTGATTTCGGATAGAATCGCCGACATTGATTTCAGCAATACGGAGTAAGGCGTGAGTATTCTTACGATTTTGGAGTTCCCCGACAAACGCTTGCGCACGGTCGCCAGCGAGGTGGAGCGAGTCGACGACGGCATCAGAAAACTGGTCGACGACATGATCGAAACCATGTATTCGGCCAAGGGCGTCGGCTTGGCCGCAACCCAGGTCAACGTCCATAAACGCGTGATCGTGAT
This sequence comes from Methylomonas sp. Uni0011, assembly GCF_056850255.1. NCBI lineage: Bacteria > Pseudomonadati > Pseudomonadota > Gammaproteobacteria > Methylococcales > Methylococcaceae > Methylomonas > Methylomonas sp. Uni0011. The sequence continues at coordinate 42,993 of NZ_JBVVNO010000008.1, read as the reverse complement.
GGATGTCTCCGAAAACAAAGACAATCCAATCTGCCTGATCAACCCGCAAATCGTCGAACGCGACGGCGTTGAAGAATCCGAAGAAGGCTGCTTGTCCGTACCCGGCTTCTTCGAAAAAGTCAGCCGCGCCGAACAGATCAAAGTCAAAGCGCTCGATCGTAACGGCGACAGTTTCGAACTCGACGCCCGCGACTTGTTGGCGGTTTGCATCCAACACGAAATGGACCATCTGGAAGGTAAGCTGTTCGTCGATTATCTGTCGGCATTCAAGCGTAACCGAATAAAATCCAAACTGGATAAGATCCACCGCTCACAGGGCGTATAAGGACAACCATGAAAATCGTTTTTGCCGGCACCCCGGAATTCGCGGTGCCAACGTTGCAAACCCTGATAGATTCGCCGCACGAAGTTATCGCCGCCTATACCCAACCGGACCGGCCGGCCGGCCGCGGCCGTAAATTGACGGCCAGTCCGATCAAAGATTTGGCGTTGACGGCCGGCATCCCGGTGGCCCAGCCGGAAAACTTCAAAACCGCCGAAGCCATCCAAGCCCTGGCCGATTTAAAGCCCGAGTTGCTGGTTGTGGTCGCCTACGGCCTGATCTTGCCGCAAGCGGTACTCGATATTCCCAAGTTCGGCTGCATCAACGTCCACGGCTCCTTATTGCCGCGCTGGCGCGGCGCGGCACCGATCCATCGTGCAGTGATGGCCGGCGATGCCAAAACCGGCGTCACGATCATGAAAGTCGTCAAAAAACTCGATGCCGGCGATATGCTGCTCAAGCTGGAATGCCCGATCAGTGCCGACGCCACCTCCAGCGAATTGCACGACCGCCTGGCCGAACTCGGCGCCCAAGGTTTGCTGCAAGTGGTGGACATGATTGAACGCGGTGCGTTGCAAGCCGAAGCTCAGGACGAGAGCCTGGTCACCTATGCCCATAAGCTGGAAAAACAGGAAGCGTTAATCGATTGGCGACAATCGGCGGTCGAACTGGACCGAAAAATTCGCGGCCTCAACGCCTGGCCGGTAGCGCAAACCACCTTTTCCGGCCAGATCTTGCGCGTTTGGCGCAGCGAAGTCTTGGCGAAGGCGGCGACCTTAGCGCCCGGCGCGATAGACAGTTCGGCGCAAGCCCTGGACGTCGCTACCGGCGACGGCATGCTTCGGTTACTGGAAGTGCAACTGCCAGGCGGCAAGCGTATCAACGGCAAGGATTTTCTGAACGCACATCCTGCCGCCGGCGTCGTACTCGGCTTATGAATCTTCGCGGCTGCGCGGCGCAAATTTTGGCCAAGGTCATCGGCGACGGCCAGTCGCTGACCGCCGCCCTGGAGCACGGCTTGCCCAAGCTGAAAGACAGCAAAGACAGGGCCTTCGTCCAAGCCTTATGCTACGGCGTGGTGCGCCATTATTACGCACTGGATTTCGCGTTAGGCAAACTGCTCGGCAAACCGCTAAAAGCCAAGGACGCCGACATCAAAACCCTGCTCCTGGTCGGCCTGTACCAATTGCAACACATGCGGGTCAAACCGCACGCCGCCGTCTCGGAAACCGTCGCCGCCACCAGCCACAAACCTTGGGCCAGAGGCTTGGTCAACGGCATACTCCGGCAGTATTTACGCGACGCAGACAACTTGTTGCAAGCCGCAGACCGGGATCAACAGGCCCGACTCAACCATCCGCAATGGATTATCGACGCGCTGTGCCGCGACTGGCTCGAACGCCACGAAAAAATTGTGCACGCCAACGACCAAGCCGCACCGATGTTTTTGCGGGTCAATCAACGGCAGACCAGTCGCGAAACCTACCTGGACCAATTGGCGGCGCAGGGCATTGCCGGGCAGCCGGTCGATTGCTGCGATACGGCGATTCGTCTGGATCAGGCCGTGGCGGTCGAGCAATTGCCCGGCTTCAGCGACGGCCGGGTCTCGGTACAGGACGGCGCCGCGCAACTGGCAGCCGAACTCCTCGACGCCCAAGCCGGCGACTGGGTACTGGACATGTGCGCGGCACCCGGCGGCAAGACCGCAGCGATTCTGGAACGGCAACCGGCATTGGCCGGACTAATGGCGATCGACGTCGACGCCCATCGCCTGCACCGGGTCGAGGAAAATCTGGCCCGGCTGCATTTGCAGGCCGAAACCTTGGTGGCCGACGCCGGAAACCCCGCCGATTGGGCCGGACCACGCCGTTTTCAGCGAATTTTGCTGGACGCTCCCTGCTCCGGTTTCGGCGTAATCCGCCGCCACCCGGACATCAAATTGCTGCGTCGACCGGATGACATTGCGGTATTGCAGGCCACGCAAGCCAAAATCCTGCAGGCCGCATGGCAACTACTCACTCCCGGCGGCGTTCTGCTTTACGCTACCTGCTCGGTATTGAAAGTCGAAAACGAGCAGCAAATCGCCGCATTTCTGGCGACCCACAGCGACGCCGAAGAGCTGGCCATCGAGGGGCATTGGGGCCTGACCCGCCCGCACGGCCGGCAAATCTTGACCGGAGAACGGCAAATGGACGGCTTTTATTATGCCAAGCTGCGCAAAGCGGTTTAGCCCCGGCCTGTTTGCGCTATGCCTAGCATTGGGTTCGGCGCCGGTGTGGGCCGGTAATTACGCCGCTCGGATAGAGTACGCCGAACTGCAAAGCGAACGCGATACGGCGATAATCGCCAGCCAGATCGAGTATCGGCTGAGCCCGGTCGCCAAAGAGGCGCTGGACAAAGGGGTACCGTTGACCTGGGACGTGGTCATGGAATTGCGCGAACCGGGCTGGCTGTGGGATAGCGTCGCCTATCGCAGCAAGCAACGCTACCGGCTGCAGTTTCACGCGCTATTGAACCAATATGCGGTGCAAACCCCGCAAAACCATAGCGAGATGTTTTTGACCCTGAGCGCCGCGCTGCATTTCATGGCCAGCGTGCGCGACCAGCAACCGATCCCGGCCACAGCCCTAGAGACCGGCCACTACTACCAACTGGCGGTGCGCAGCGAATTTAATCGCGAGGCACTGCCGATTCCGCTGCGCCCGGTGGCGTATCTGGACCACCGTTGGTTTCTTTCCAGCCATTGGAGCTTATGGCCTATTCAAAAATGAAGCTGCCGGCCAGCGCGTCAATCGTCATTTTGTTCGGTTTCGTGCTGCTTTCGCTGCAACTGATGAGCAGCGCCACCCAGGAGTCTTCGGAACTCGGCGAGTTGTATTCCTGGCTGTTGGTGATCAATACCCTGGGCTCGATCATCCTGCTCGGGCTGGTTGTCGTCAACGCCTACTCGCTGGTCCGCGAGCTGAAGAAAAAGGAAGCCGGCTCCAAACTCACCACGCGCATGGTCTCGCTGTTCGTATTGTTGGCGCTGGCCCCAGCCGCAATCGTGTTCTACTTCTCGGTGCAATTCCTGCACCAAGGCATCGACAGTTGGTTTAACGTCGAAATCGACCGGGCCATGGACGACGCGCTGGAACTGAGCCAGTCGGCGATGAATCAGCGCATGAATTGGCACATCAAGCAAACCAAGCAAATGGCCGAGCATTTGCAGCACAAATCGGAAACGCTGATTGCATTGGAAGTCGGTTCGTTGTGGCGCGAATCGGGGGCGCTGGAACTGGCGGTATTCAACAACCAGGGCCGAATTCTGGCCTCCAGCAGCATCAACCCCAGCGACATTCTGCCGCATTTGCCCGACGAGCAAATCTGGCTGCAGTTGAAACAGAACAAGGAATATTTTGCCTTCGATCCCGGCGACAACGACGAAATGTTGGTGCGCATCATCGTCGCGATCGAAGCCGACCAAAGCCGGTTTCTCCAGGTTTTGTATCCGATTCCGGTGCGGGTCACCGATTTGGCCGATTCGATCGAATTCGCCTTCATTCGCTACCAGGAAATGAATTTCCTGCGCGATTCGCTGAAAACCAGTTTTTCGCTGATCCTGCTGCTGGTGCTGCTGTTGAGTATGCTGGCGGCGATCTGGGTGGCCTTTATCAGCATCCGCAATATCGTCGCTCCGGTCAGGGAATTGGTAAAAGGCACCCAGGCCGTCGCCGACGGCGATTATCAGCAGCAATTGCCGGTAATGAGCCAGGACGATCTGGGCTTTCTGGTCGAATCGTTCAACCAGATGACCCGGCGCATCGCCCGCTCCCGCGACGAAACCCGCGCCGCCGGCCTGGAGGTGGAAAATCAGCGCGCCTACCTGGAAACCATCCTCGCCAACCTGACCGCCGGCGTCATCAGTTTCGACGCGGCATACTTCATCCGCACTGCGAATCAGGCCGCCTACCGGATTTTGCACATCCCGGTCAGCCATTTCGTCGGCCAGAATCTACCCGCCTTGGCCGAGCTGCATCCCGAACTGGCCGACGTGTTGACAGCAATCCAAAGCCTGCTGGAAAAAGCCGATGACATCTGGGAGCAGCGCATCGTGTTTCTCGGCCCGAACGGCCGCCAAGAGCTACTGTGCCGCGGTACGCCGCTGTTTTCGCAACACGGCGCCCACACCGGCGCCGTGGTGGTGTTCGACGACGTCACCGATTTGATTCAAGCCCAGAAAAACGCGGCCTGGGGCGAAGTCGCCCGGCGTCTGGCCCACGAAATCAAGAACCCATTGACGCCGATCCAACTGTCCGCAGAACGTTTGCAGCACAAGTTGTCCAAAGAACTGCAGGATGGCTCAGCCGAGTTTCTGCAACGCGGCACCCGCACCATCGTCCAGCAAGTGGAAGCGATGAAACGCATGGTCGACGACTTCTCCGAATACGCCCGGCCGTCGAAAAAGCAGGTCGAAAAAATCAACCTGGTGGATTTGATCCAGCAGATCACTACGCTGTACCTGCCGTCCGGAATTAGCTTCGCGATGGCCGCCGCCAGCCAGCACGTCATTGTCGAAGTCGATCCTGTCAGCATTCGCCAGGTGCTGCATAACCTGATCAAGAACGCGCAAGAAGCCACTGGGGAAAAATGCCATATCGCCATTAAAATCGGCAAAGTCACGCGCAATAACACCGATTATGTCGAAGTCGGTTTGTACGACAACGGCAGCGGCCTGAATGCGGATCAGATCGAAACCATTTTCGAACCCTACGTCACCAGCAAATCCAAGGGTACTGGTTTGGGCCTGGCCATCGTCAAAAAAATCGTGGAAGAACACGGCGGCGTGATTTGGGTGGATACGGCATATAATGGCGGCGCTGGCTTTCTGCTCCAGCTACCGGTTTTTGAATTTGGAACGATGCATGAATAAACAAGCGCCCTACATATTGGTGGTCGACGACGAACAGGATATTCGCGAACTGGTGTCGGAGATTTTGGAAGACGAGGGCTATCAAGTCGCGATGGCCGAAAATGCCACGGAAGCGAAGAAACTGAAAAACCAGCGCCAGCCGAATCTGATTTTGTTGGACATCTGGATGCCCGATAGCGACGGCATCACGCTGTTGCGGGAATGGGTCGGCGAAGACAGCTCACTCTGTCCGGTAATCATGATGTCCGGTCACGGCTCGGTCGAGTCGGCAGTCGAAGCCACCCGCCTCGGCGCTTACGATTTTCTGGAAAAACCGCTGTCGATGGCAAAATTGCTATTGATCGTCGAGCGCGCCCTGGAGACCAGTTCCTTGCAGCGGGAAAACGCCGGCCTGAAGCAGCAATTGATGATAGGCGTGGAGCCGGTCGGCAAAAGCGCCGTGGTCGAGCGCACCAAAGACAAACTGAAACGTCTGGCGCAACACGACGCCCGCGTGCTGCTGGTCGGCGAAGCCGGCGTCGGCAAGGAAATGTACGCCCGCTACCTGCACAACAACAGCTCCCGCCGCGACGGCGCCTTTGTCGACGTCTCGGTCGGCAGCATCTCCCCGGAAAACGCGGCGGTCGAATTTTTCGGCCGCGAAGACAACGGCCGGATTTACCGCGGCCTGCTGGAGCAGGCCGACCGCGGCACGCTGTTCCTGGGCGAAATCGGCGGCATGGACCCGGAAACCCAAACCCGTCTGCTCAGTGCTTTGGAATCGAGTTCGTTCCTGCGGGTTGGCGGCAGCCAGGCCGTGCGGGTCGACGTGCGCGTGGTCGCCTCGACCCGAATGGCGCTGGAGGAAGAAGTCAACAGCGGCCGCTTCCGCCAGGACTTGTACTACCTACTGAACGTGGTGACGTTAGAAATTCCGCCGCTGCGCGAGCACAGCGAGGATGTACCGAGTCTGCTGAATTTTTACGTCGATCATTTCGTTGTGCACGAAAAACTGCCGTTCCGCCGCTTTTCGATGGCGGCGCAAAATTATCTGCGCAACTACAGTTGGCCCGGCAATGTCCGAGAATTGCGCAATCTGGTGCAGCGGCTGATGATTCTGGGTGCCGGCGATGACATCGAGTTAGACGAAGTCAAAGCAGCACTAGGTTCGATTGCCGAGCAGCCCAAACTGGGTTTGAACGTGCCGGAATTTTTCAACCTGCCGCTAAAAGAGGCCCGCGACCATTTCGAAAAATCCTATCTGGAGTACCATTTCGAAAAAAACGGCGGCAGCGTCGCCAAGTTAGCTGCGGCGATCGGCATGGAACGGACCCATTTGTACCGGAAACTGCATTCGCTGAAAATCAAGCTGTAATTGCAACTTGAAGTTAGCGGCCGGTTTAAGTAGAATGCCATGCTTTTACAGCTTCAACCGATTTTAAGAAAGCAACGATGAAAACATTTAGTGCAAAGCCCGCAGAAGTTAAGCGCGATTGGTACGTGATTGATGCAGAAGGAAAGACATTGGGTCGCCTTGCTACTGAAATTGCACGACGTCTTCGCGGCAAACATAAACCAGAATACACCCCGCACGTCGACACCGGCGACTACATCATCGTCGTCAATGCCGAAAAAATCGGCGTTACCGGCAACAAAGAAAAAGACAAAATGTATTACCGCCACACCGGTTATGTCGGCAACATGAAGTCCGCCTCTTTGGGCAAATTGAGACAAACCTTCCCCGACCGCATCATCACTACCGCAGTGCAAGGCATGCTGCCTAAAAACCCACTGGGCCGGGCGATGTTCAAAAAATTGAAAGTGTATGCCGGTCCGGAGCACAATCATCAGTCTCAACAACCTAAAGTTTTAGAATTCTAAGCAGGTAGATAGTTTATGGCAGCTCAATACTACGGAACAGGTCGCCGCAAAAGCTCGGTAGCCCGCGTTTACGCAACGGTCGGCACAGGCAAGTTCATCATCAACAACCGCCCTGTAGACCAATACTTCGGCCGCAAAACCGATGAAATGATCGCCAGACAACCTCTGGAACTGTTAGCCAAATCCGGCGACTTCGACATCAACATCATCGTCTCCGGCGGCGGCCCGTCCGGCCAGGCTGGCGCGATTCGCCACGGCCTGACCCGCGCACTGATGGAATACGACGAATCCCTGCGCTCTCCATTGAGAAAAGCCGGTTACGTGACTCGCGATGCCCGCGAAGTCGAGCGTAAAAAAATCGGTTTGCACGGCGCCAGAAAGCGTCCGCAATACTCGAAACGTTAAGAAACGATCGATCACAAAAAGCCGCACATCAGCGGCTTTTTTTTCGACTGCCGCATAGGCCTCGTCAAACACCCAGCCCCAACTCGCGAAAGCGGAACACACCGGACTTGTTCGGCGCCACCAACGCCGCAGCAGCATTGGCAACCGGTAACTCGACCACCGACCAAGCGTCGACAACCCCGAACTCGCCAGGAATCGCAACAAGCTGTCCGCCCGCTTCCAGCGCAAACTCGCACAAGTCCAAACCTGCCGCAATCCCACGCCCAACCGCCTTAACAAACGCCTCCTTCTTGACCCAGAGACGGTAAAAAGTCGGCAATTGCTGCTCGGTCGGTAATGCCGCCCACTCCCGATATTCCCGCACCGAGAAACAACGCCCGGCGAGCGCATGCAGATTTCGCCCGACTCGCAGACTCTCAACATCAACCCCCAACTCGCCGAGATCGGACACCGCAATCAGCAAATGATCTCCGGAATGAGAAATATTAAAATGCAGCCTTGCCCCCACTAACGCCGGCTTGCCGTACTCGCCCGACTCGAACACCAATTCCCGCGGCTCAACATCCAAATACCCGGCCAATGTGCAACGCAACAAGCCCCGCACCGCAACAAAGCCCTGGCGCCGCTCCGGGCGTTTATACTCTTGGCTCCGCTGTCGCTCCTGATCCGACAATAAGGCATCCCAAAAGGTTAAGGCCTTAGAATCCAGCCCCCTCAACTCGGCATGCCAAACATCAACAAATTGCGCCCGCAAAACATCCCTCCTCTTCAAAACCTGTCGCTGCTTACCGCGAAACCAAGCAAAACCCTTGGTTTTCCTTGACGAAACCGGCCAAAGACAGTAGCTTATCCAACCTTTTTTGTAAAATCCGCATTTCACGCTTTGGTTAGCTTTTCGAGGGCATAAAATTGGAACTCAGTGGCGGACAAATTCTTGTCCAATGTCTTAAAGATGAAGGTGTCGAATTTGTATTTGGCTATCCGGGTGGCTCTGTCTTGCACATCTACGATGCCATTTTCCATCAAGACGACGTAAAACACATCCTGGTGCGCCATGAGCAAGGCGCCACCCATTCGGCCGACGCCTATGCACGCGCGACCGGCAAACCGGGCGTGGTGCTGGTCACCTCCGGCCCGGGCGCGACCAACGCCGTGACCGGGATCGCGACAGCCTACATGGATTCGATCCCGATGGTGATCATTTCCGGCCAGGTGCCGTCGCCGGTTATCGGCAGCGACGCGTTTCAGGAAGTCGATACGGTCGGCATCACTCGCCCCTGCGTCAAACACAACTTCCTGGTCAAGGACGTCAACGACCTGGCCGAAACGATCAAGAAAGCGTTTTACGTGGCGACCACCGGCCGTCCGGGCCCGGTATTGGTCGACGTACCCAAGGACATCACTGATCCCAATATCAAGATACCTTACAAATATCCGAAAAAAGTCAGTATGCGCTCTTACAACCCGGTGGTAACTGGCCACAAGGGTCAGATCAAACGCGCCGTGGAAATGCTGTTGGGTGCGCAACGGCCGATGATTTATTCCGGCGGCGGCGTGATCTTGGGCGAAGCCCATGAAGAACTGACCGAATTGACCCGGATGCTGGGTTATCCGATCACCAACACGCTGATGGGCTTGGGCGCCTATCCGGCCACCGACAAGCAGTTCGTTGGCATGCTCGGCATGCACGGTACTTACGAAGCCAATATGGGCATGCACGAAGCCGACGTGATTTTGGCGGTCGGCGCCCGCTTCGACGACCGTGTCACCGGCAAACTGGCCGAGTTTTGCCCCTATGCCAAGATCATCCACATCGACGTCGATCCAGCCTCGATCTCAAAAACCGTGAAAGTGGACGTACCGATCGTCGGCGAAGTCAAACCGGTGTTGCAACAAATGATCGAACTGGTCAAGGACAGCAAAACCAAGCCGTCAAAAGCGGCGCTGGAATCTTGGTGGCAATTGATCCAAAGCTGGCGCGACGTCAATTGTCTGGAATACGACCGCGAAAGCCGGATCATCAAGCCGCAATACGTCGTCGAACAGCTATATGAAGTGACCAACGGCGAAGCGTTCGTGACTTCGGACGTCGGCCAGCATCAAATGTACGCTGCGCAGTATTACAAGTTCGACAAACCGCGGCGCTGGATCAACTCCGGCGGCCTGGGCACAATGGGCTTCGGCTTACCAGCGGCAATCGGCGTCAAACTGGCGTTTCCGGATTCCGACGTAGCCTGCATCACCGGCGAGGCCAGCATCCAGATGTGTATTCAGGAACTGTCGACCGCGTTGCAATACAAAACACCGGTCAAGATCATCAACCTGAACAACCGTTACATGGGCATGGTTCGCCAGTGGCAGGAATTTTCTTACCAAAGCCGTTACTCGCACTCGTACATGGACACGATCCCGGATTTCGTCAAACTATCCGAAGCCTACGGCCATGTCGGCATCCGCGTCGAAAAACCGGAAGAAGTGCGCGACGCCTTGAAACAAGCATTCGAAATGAAGGACAGAACTGTGTTCCTCGATTTCATTACCGATAGAACCGAAAACGTATACCCGATGATTGAAGCCGGCAAAGCTCACCACGACATGAAATTGCGCGTCGCGCCCGGCACCCCGGTCGAGAGGGAGTTGTCCTGATGCGCCATATCATCTCCATTTTGATTGAAAACGAATCCGGCGCCCTATCGCGGGTGGCCGGCCTGTTCTCGGCGCGCGGCTACAACATCGAATCGCTGACCGTCGCCCCGACCGAAGATCCCAGTCTGTCGCGGATGACCCTGGTCACCAGCGGCAGCGACGAGATCATCGAGCAGATCACCAAGCAATTGAACAAACTGATTGATGTGGTCAAATTGATCGATCTGGCCGAGTCGGCCCATATCGAGCGCGAATTGATGCTGGTCAAGATCAAAACCACGCACGACACCCGCGAGGAAGTGAAACGCATGGTCGACATTTTCCGCGGCAAGATCATCGACGTGACGCCGAACAGCTATGTGGTCGAAATGACCGGCCAATCCAACAAACTGGATGCCTTCATTCACGGCTTCGAGGAAGGCAGCATCATCGAAGTGGCGCGTTCCGGGCCGACCGGCATTTCCCGCGGCGAGAAAGGCTTACATCTTTAAATGCTAGCGGAGCGCGAACCCACTGCGCTCCGCACAGCGGCCGCCAAACACAATTTTTAATTCACACCAAGAGTAACGAGAAACACTATGCAAGTTTATTACGACAAAGACGCCGATCTCTCGATCATCCGCAGCAAAAAAGTTGCCATCATCGGCTACGGCTCGCAAGGCCACGCCCATGCCAACAACCTGAAAGACTCCGGCGTTGACGTCGTGGTCGGCTTGCGCTCCAACTCCGCGTCCGTCGCCAAAGCCACCAACAGTGGTCTGATCGTGAAAGATGTACCGGAAGCCATCGCCGGCGCCGACGTGGTCATGATCCTGACCCCGGACGAATTCCAATCCAAACTGTACAAAGAAGAAATCGAGCCTAACATCAAACAAGGCGCGGCCCTGGCTTTCGCCCACGGTTTCTCGATTCTGTACAACCAAGTCGTACCGCGTGCCGACCTGGACGTGATCATGATCGCCCCGAAAGCGCCGGGCCACACCGTGCGTTCCGAATTCGTCAAAGGCGGCGGCATTCCTGACTTGATCGCCGTGCATCAAAACGCTTCCGGCCAAGCCAAAGAATTGTGCTTGTCTTACGCTTCCGCGATCGGTGGCGGCCGTTCCGGCATCATCGAAACCACCTTCCGCGACGAATGCGAAACCGACCTGTTCGGCGAACAAGCAGTACTGTGCGGCGGCGCGGTGGAACTGGTCAAAGCCGGTTTCGAAACCCTGACCGAAGCGGGCTACCCACCCGAAATGGCCTACTTCGAGTGCTTGCACGAACTGAAATTGATCGTGGATTTGATGTACGAAGGCGGCATCGCCAACATGAACTACTCGATCTCCAACAACGCCGAATACGGCGAATACGTCACCGGTCCGCGCGTAATCAACGACGAAAGCCGCAAAGCGATGAAGGAAGCCCTGAAAAACATCCAGGAAGGCCGCTACGCCAAGCAATTCATCCAGGAAGGCGCCACCGGCTATCCGGAAATGACCGCACGCCGCCGCCTGAACGCCGAGCACCCGATCGAAACCGTCGGCGCCAAACTGCGGGCGATGATGCCTTGGATTAAAGCCAACCAAATCGTCGATAAAAGCAAAAACTAAGCTTATCGGCTAGGATTAAAGCCCATCTCCACGATGGGCTTTTTTTTGCCTGCAGGATTTCAAATATGACCAATCTTGCGCATTCGCTCTGCATCACCCTACTAGCCGCAGCGCTAGCTAAGCAGGCCTCCGCCGACTTCATGCAATGGAGCAACAGCGAAATCCAATATCTGCACGGCGGCAACTACCAAGAGCCTTTCAATCCTAACGACGTCAGCCAAGCCATCGTCACGATCACTCATGCCCACGGCTGGGCGTACGGCCGCAACTTTTTCTTCATGGACACACTGTTCAGCGAATCCGGCCAGCAGGCGCAAACCCATTTATACGGCGAAGCCTACAGTACCTTCAGCTTGAGTAAAATCGGCGGCCTGGATTTATCGTACGGGATTTTCAAAGACTTTGGCCTGACCGCCGGCATCAACCTCGGCGAGAACATGAACAGCCGACAAAGCGGTTTTCGGGCCTGGCTGTACGGCATCAGCGTCGATTTCGACTTACCCGGCTTCAATTACTTCAACATCGATTTTCTGCGCCAACGCGTCACCGAAACCGCCGACATTGGTACCTCCTGGCAAATCACCCCATTCTGGCAATTACCGTTTCAAATCGCCGGCACAAAATGGAGTTTCGAAGGCTTCGCCGATTTCATCGGTCGCAACCAGACCGCCGCTCGCCAGGCGCTGGCCCAACCGCAATTGAGATTGGACCTGGGCGATTTCTGGGGTGACTCAGGCCATCTGTTTATAGGCCTGGAGTACCAATATTGGCATAACAAGTACGGCATCAAAGGCTTGCACGACAATGTGCCGCAGGCTTTGCTGGTCTGGAAATTCTGAACGGTTCGAGGGCGACCAAACTATCTGGAGACAGATTGCCGCACTGTCCGCTTTACAGCGCGCAATCCCGCCCTGTCACGCAATCGCAATAGCACGCCCCGGACCGAGCATGTAAAATGCCGCCAACTTGTTACCGCTTGCAACCGCCATGCTGAAAAATCCTCAACCGAAACGCCACCGCGGCATCTATCTGCTGCCCAACCTATTTACCACAGGCGCCATGTTTGCCGGTTTTTACGCGATTACGTCTGCGATTAACGGCCGTTTCGAGACGGCGGCGATTTCATTGTTCATCGCCATGGTACTTGACGGCCTGGACGGCCGGGTCGCCCGCTTGACCAACACCCAGAGCGAATTCGGCGTGCAATACGACAGCTTGTCGGACATGGTTTCCTTCGGCGCCGCACCGGCCATAGTCATGTATTTATGGACTTTATCCAGTATGGGCCAGGCCGGTTTGTTCGCGGCTTTTGTGCACATGGCCGGAGGCGCATTGCGGCTGGCGCGCTTCAACACCCAAGTCGAGGTCGCGGATAAACGCTACTTCCAGGGCCTGCCCAGCCCGGCAGCGGCAGCGATTCTGGCCGGCGGCCTGTGGTTTTGCGTCGAGAACGGCTACGACGTAGAAAACTTCAAATATCTGGTGTTGCTGGCCACCATCACCACCGGCCTGCTGATGGTCAGCAATTTCCGCTATTCCAGCTTCAAAGAAATCGATCTGAAAAACAAAGTGCCGTTCATCGTCGCGATTATCGCGATGCTGGTCATCAGCTTTGTCATGGCTCAGCCGCAACGCATGCTGTTCCTGCTGTCGGTCGGTTACGCCGCATCCGGCCCGATCATCACGCTGGTAATGCGCAAACGCCGGCTACAAAGCCGCAAGGGCTAGACGTGGCCGACGCCGACGGTAATTTGCTGAGTACAGCGCTTTACCGTCAGTGGCGCCAATATCGCAAACGCCTGAAAGCCTGCTGCCAAACTTGCAGCGAAGACCACGTCCACGCTTTGCGCACCGGCATCCGCCGTTTGTTGAGCATGCTCGGGCTATTACAACAAATCGGCCCTTGCCGACCGCTGACGCCGTTACGCAAGACGCTAAAACACCAACTGGACAGCTTCGACGATCTGCGCGACGTGCAGGTCATGCTTTACGAAGTGGCCGGCAAACTGCCGCAATTGCCGGAATTAAGCGACTTCCTCGACCACCTGCACCGACGCGAGCAACAACAACTGACACGTTTACCTGCGCTCGTTGCCGAGCTGCGCCAAGCCAAACTGCGCCGAAAAATCGATAAGGCGGCGCGCCAATTTCGGCATCCCAAAGCCCACCGAAACCAAATCTCTGGCGACGTACTCAACGCATTGGACCGAATTTATGCGGAAGCGATGGCGCGCTACGCTGCGGTTTCTGTCGAAGACCTGCACAGCATCCACCGCCTGCGTATCTCCGTTAAAAAACTACGCTATGCCATCGCCGCGATGGCGGCAACCGTCCCGCGATTGCCGGCCGACCACGACCAACGCTTGCAACGCTATTTGACCACCATGGGCGAGATCCAGAATACCGTCGTCATGCTCGCGGCGCTGCAGAGCTTCTACGGCGGAAATCCACCGGAATCGGCGTTGGCACACTATCGGCAGCGCCAAAACCAGTTGATCGGCGAATTTGTCGCTCGCCGCGAAGAGTTATTCGGTTTCTGGCGCCCCGCCCCCGATCAAGCCTTCCCCTGGCAGTAAACGCCGCCGGTATTGCCGGCCGCGGCTTTATAGTACAATTTCGGGCAGTTTTCGGCCGCGACGGCGGCGCACGATTTTTTCACAAAACGGGTTCAGACAAATGGCAACGATGGATGATAGAGACGGTTTGATATGGCTAGACGGGAAATGGGTTGACTGGCGTGACGCGAAAGTCCACGTCCTGACCCACACCCTGCATTACGGCTGTGGCGTCTTCGAAGGTCTGCGCGCTTACAAAACCGACAACGGCACCGCCATTTTCAAACTGGCCGAACATACCGACCGTCTGTTCCGTTCCGCGCATATCATGAACATGAAAATGCCGTATTCCAAGGACGAGATCAACCAGGCCCACCGCGACGCGGTCGCCAAGAACAACCTGGAGTCGGCCTATATCCGCAGCATGGTGTTCTTCGGTTCCGAAGGCATGGGCCTGCGCGCCGACAACTTGAAAGTCCACGTCATGATCGCGGCCTGGACCTGGGGCGCTTATCTGGGCGCGGAAAACATGGAAAAAGGCATCCGCATCCGCACCTCGTCCTACACCCGCAACCATGTCAACAGCACGATGTGCAAGGCCAAGGCCAACGGCAATTACATCAACTCAATCCTGGCCTTGCAGGAAGCGCTATCGACCGGTTACGACGAAGCGCTGCTGCTGGACCACGAAGGTTTCTGCGCCGAAGGCAGCGGCGAGAATCTGTTCATCGTCCGCAACGGTAAGATTTATACCCCGGAAACCACCTCGGCGCTGGAAGGCATCACCCGCGACACACTGATGACGATAGCTCGCGAACAAGGCTATGAAGTCATTGAAAAACGCATCACCCGCGACGAAGTTTACGTCGCCGACGAAGCCTTCTTCACCGGTTCCGCCGCCGAAGTGACGCCGATTCGCCAATACGACAACCGCGACATCGGCTCCGGCAGCCGCGGCCCGATTACCGAGAAGTTGCAAGCCTTGTATTTCGACTACGTCCAAGGCCGCCGCGCCGACCACAAGGAATGGTTGACGCTGGTATCCTAAACCGACGTGCCTGCCCCGCATAACATCCTGGTCGTCGGCCCATCCTGGGTCGGCGACATGGTGATGGCGCAAAGCCTGTTCATCACGCTAAAACAACGCCTCCCCGATTCTCATATCGACGTCCTGGCGCCGGCCTGGTCTTTGCCGTTATTGGCAAGAATGCCGCAAGTGCGACAAGGCATAGCCATGCCGCTCGGCCACGGCCAATTCGGCTTTGGCGCCCGGTTTGGCTTGGGCCGTCAGCTTCGCGACAGTTACGACCAAGCCATCGTCCTGCCCAACTCCTGGAAGTCAGGGCTGGTGCCGTTTTTTGCCGGCATCCCGCTACGCACCGGCTATCTTGGCGAATTGCGCTGGGGTCTGCTCAACGACCCCCGCCGACTGGACAAAAACCAGCTGGCAATGACGGTGCAACGCTTTGTCGCGCTGGGACTGCCTGCTGCAAACGAACAGCCGCCGGCCTATCCGATTCCGCAACTGGCGATCAGCGCCGAACAGCGCCGACAAGTCTGCGACAAATTCCGCATCGATGCCGACAAAAAAATCCTGGCACTGTGCCCCGGCGCCGAATACGGTCCGGCCAAGCGCTGGCCGGCTGAGCATTTCGCCGCCGTCGCCAATGCCAAAATCGGCGAAGGCTGGCAGGTCTGGTTGTTCGGTTCCGATAAAGACCGACCGGCGGCCGACGCCATCGTGAATTTGACCGGCGGCGTCTGCCGCAATTTCGCCGGCGAAACCTCGCTGGCCGAAGCGGTCGACTTGCTGTCGCTGGCCGACGCCGTAGTCAGCAACGACTCGGGCTTGATGCACGTGGCCGCGGCGCTGGACAAAAAAATCGTCGCCGTTTACGGTTCCTCCGATCCGGGCTTTACCCCGCCGCTGAATCCGGCCGCGCATATTCTGACCCTGAAATTGGAATGTTCGCCCTGCTTCAAACGCGACTGCCCTTTCAGCCACACCCGCTGTCTGGTCGACCTGCGCCCCGAGCAAGTTCTGGCCGCACTGGAAGCCGACCGATGAAAATCGCGGTCGTCAAACTATCGGCATTGGGTGATATCGTGCATGCGATGGTAGCCTTGCAGTTCATCAAGGCCGCCTATCCGGATCTGACAATCGACTGGATCGTCGAAGAACGTTTCGCCGGGCTGCTGGCAGACAATCCGCATATCGATCAGGTGCTGCCGCTGAATTTGAAGGCCTTGAAAACCGATAAGCTGCGCATATTCGGCGAAATCGGCAAGGTCCGCGGTTATGCCAAGCACGGCTACGATCTGGTAATCGACGCCCAGGGCTTGATCAAATCGGCCTTGGTCAGCCGGCTGCTGGCCGCCAATTGCGCCGGCTTCGATCGCAATTCGATCCGCGAAAAATCGGCGGCCTGGTTTTACGCTCAGACCGTCGCCTGCCCTTACGATGCCAACACCATAGACCGCAATGTGACGGTGCTGACCCGGCCGCTCGGGCTGGAGGTCGGGACCGATCGCATCCTGGAAAAACAGCCTTTTCTGTTTTTTCGACCGCCGCGAATCAGGCTGGAAGACTATTTTTCCAAGCAACAAAGCAATATCCTGCTGGTGGTTGGCTCGACCTGGCCCAGCCGCAATTATCCGCTGGAAAAATATCTGCAGGTGATTTTCGGCGTGGAAGCCAATTTTCTGATCTGCTGGGGTAACGAAAAGGAACACTGGATGGCGCAATGGCTGGCGGAACGCAGTCTGGCGCGAGTGTTGCCGCAGATGAACCTGAACGACTTGAAAGCGGTCGTGGCCAAATCCGATCTGGTGATCGGCAACGACACCGGCCCGACCCACATGGCCTGGGGCATGAACCGGCCGTCTATCACCTTGTTCGGCCCGACACCTGTCAGCCGGGTATACCAGACCGAAATCAACCAAGTGCTGAAATCGCCGTCCGTGGTCGATCCGTTCAAGCTGAACAAAAACGATTTTTCGATCGGCGAAATTCCGGTAGCCGATATCGTGGCCTTGGCCAAACAATTGTTGCCAAAGCCTGCCGCCGAAACGGCAGAAAGTTAAAGCCGCTCCATCGCCGCAAAGCTGGCGAGCAATTCGATAAACGGCTCGTCGGTTGCCGGAAGCCTCGCTATGGCTAAATTGGAATGCACGGCTTGACTCAAATCGATGCGTTGTTCCTGAAACAGCAACTGTTTGTTGGAGTCGGCAATGACGCGGCACGCCGGCCGGCCTGGATCATCAGCCGGCATCTGATCCACCATCGCCAACACGCCATTGGACAATTCGACAACACATCCCGGCGGATAGACGGTGACGGCCTCGATCAAGCCAGCCACCGCGACGGCATCGAATTGTGTCGGACTCGCCTGATATAGATACCGGAGCGCTTCGACTTTGCTTTGCGCCGGCCGGTCGGCGCGATCGCTAAGCAGGGCTTCATAGACCGATGCCGCGCCCACCAGCCGGGCCGGCAAGCCGATTTGCCCGCCGGCCAAACCGCGCGGATAGCCTGCACCGTCCGGCCGTTCGTGGTGATCCCCGACAATCTCCAGCACCGTGCTCGGCACCTCCGGCGTCGTCGCCAGCAGCGCCAATCCCGTCGTTAGATGTTGCCGAATTTCTAGCTGCTCCGCGTCGGTCAGCACCGAGGCTTTGCCTAAGATGGCTTGGGGCAGCTTTAGCAAACCGAGATCATGCAATAGCGCGCCGATTGCGGTATGCCGCACCAGCTCCGGCGCCAATGCCTGCCGCTGTGCCAGAGCTGCAGCCAGAAAACAGACGTTGACCGCTTTGTGCGCCAACCTGTCACCACTCTGGTGCCAGCCTTCAACCCGGTTTAGCGAGATGCTGCCGCTATCCAGCACAGACACAATTTCGCAGGCAATGTCTTCGACGGCGGCGAAATCCAAGCCGGCGCCGGCGCGAATCCTGCCCAACACCGTTTCGAAACGGCTCCGGAACGGCAGCAACGGCCCCGGTTCCGGAGCGGCCGGCGCCGACCGGTCAGACGGGGTTGTGTAATCGTGTTCCGGCTCGGCTACGTCCAGCCCCTTCGCCAAATCGATGAACACTTCGCGGCAATACTGCCTTAAGGTATCGATGTCGGCGTCAGAGCGGATTAAAAACTTGGTGGTGAGAAACGGAATGTCTATCCATTTGCGGTCGGTACCGCATAGATACATGCCTTTACGCAGTTGGCTGGTGGCGATTTTTTTTACCATGGCAAAGAGTCGAAACGGTCTGTTGCGCAGCCGCAAGCGGGCTTCAGGAAACTTCCGGATACGCTTGGCTGAATTTACCGTCCCGGCAGTATTGGCTTAAGTCGATCCCGTAATCCTGCGGCCGCATAATTTGTTTGATCCCGTAACGCTTACCGTTTTTGTCGGTAGCGGTCACCGCCAGATCGAGGATGTGCTCGGCGATTGGCTGTTTGTTCTCGTCTTGAATCAGCAAAATTTTCGGCTTCAGCCGGTCGGCTCGGTTTTGTTCGACAATGACGCCAACTTCGCCGTTACTCAACTCGGCTAAATTGCCTTGCGGGTAAAAACCGATGCAGTTAATGAATTGAGTAACGAAATTGGCCTCGTAGTGTTGATTCATGCCTTTTACCAAGATGCCCAGCGCCTCCAAATGCGGTTTGCCTTTTTGGTAAACCCGGTCGCTGGTGATCGCGTCGTAAGTATCGACCACCGTCACCAAGCGCGTGAACAACGATAGCGCTTCTTTTCCCAATCCGCGCGGATAGCCGGTGCCCGCCAGATGCTCGTGGTGAGCATAGGCCACATCCACCGCGCCGGGATAGGCGTTGCGCGCCGACATCAGCACATTGCGTCCGTGCAACGTATGCTGACGCATGATGGCCATTTCGTCGTCTTCCAACCTGCCGGGTTTGTTCAGAATTTCCAGCGGCACTCGCATTTTGCCGACATCGTGCATCAACCCGCAAAATCCGAGTTTGTTCAATTCCTGGACCGAGAGCTTCAACTCGCGCCCCAGCAATATCGACAACACGCAGACATTCATAGAATGTTGAGCGGTATATTGATCCTGATCCTTGAGCTGGGTTAACAACAGCATGGCATCCGGATTCTCCAAAACTTGATCCACCGTTTCCGCCACGGCCTGCTTCACCGCGCTGACGCTGAACTGGTTGCCGAAGCGGATGTCATCCAGCACCGTTTTAATCAGACTACCGGTTCGGTTGAACGTATTTGCGGTCTGGTTGAACGATCTGGCAAAACTCAAGTGCTTGAGCGAATCGCTGTTCCGGGTCGGAATTGCTCCGGCCGACGACTTTTGCCATTTGACGTCGATATAGACGTAATCGCAAATATCCTGAATCAACTTAATATCGGCTGGGCTTTCGATCACGATACGATCGAACATGAACGGCGATTCTTTCCGCGGTTCTTCCAATCGGCATACGCACATACCGACTCTCAATTCGTAGACATGAATTCTGAGCTCACCGTCGTCTTTACTACTCATACCTGCGACACATCCCAACACGTTTACACATTTCAGCAATGGATACAGCTTAATACAGTCAGCAGCCGAACCCTATAGTCATACGACGCCGATCCCGCAAAATTGCATCGTCAAGTATGCGGCAATTCACAGTTAGAATCGGAAGATTCGGGTAGTGCATGCAGTCAGGCCACACCAAGCGAACCCATGGACTTCCGGCGGTAATAATTCAATTGCCAGATTCGGATAAAGGTTTACACTGCATTTCCAACATGCCGGCAACCTCAGGCCGAAACCGATTTCGGCAGTCGTCGCCACATGCTTACGAACAATAAGAATAGCGCCAGATCGGCCATTTTCCCGGAGAGAATCGTTATGCTGTTGAATCACAACGATTTCCAAGTCGACGCCGACGAATTTTACAGCCCCGAGCCGGCACCGAAACGTTTGCGCCGCAGACACCTGTTTTTTCTGGTCCTGCTGCCGGCTTTAGCCGCGACCGAATCCTATGTGTTTCTGCAACCTGCCGTCTATCAAAGCCAGGCGCTGGTATTGACCACGGCGGCGAGCGATATAGACCAAACCCACGCCGTAGCGGATCTGGAACACGTCAATATCCAAAAACAGGTACTGCTGGGGCAAAACGTGCTTGATCAAACCGTGGCAGTACTGAATAGCACGGAGAATTCCCCGCATATCGGGGTCAACCAACTAAAAACCTTATTTCAGGTCAGCCCGATCGCGGATACCAATCTGGTACAACTCAGCGCCGAGGGCCACGAACCGCATTTTTTGCAAAAAGCCTTAAATACCTGGATTAGGGCCTACCAACAAATCCGCAGCGAATATATTGCCGAAATCAGCGATAAAGCCACGGTCGACATCAACGCCGAACTGATGCGCCTGGACCGGCAAGTACAAGACCAGCGCCGGAGCGTTGAAACCTTCCGCCGCGAACACGACATCGTTTCGCTGCAAAGCCCGGATAACGAAGCCCACGCCCGGTTGCAAGGACTAAACGGCGCGTTGAACAACGCCCAGGAAGAGGAAGTCAAGGCCAAGGCCAGACTCGAAGCGATCCGCGATGCTTTAGCGACCGGCAAAGCCGTGGTGACCGATACCGATTCGCAAACCCTGGCAGTATTGACGGCGCAAGCAGAAACCTTACGCGCAGCGCTGGAGCGCCAACGCAGCCAATACACCGACGAATACATCGATTTTCACCCGACGCTACGTACGGTTAAAATCCAACTGGCCGAACTGGAACGAAAAATCGCCGAGAAGGAGCAATCGGCCAGCCGCTTCGCCGAACAGGAGGCGGAGAATAATTACAATGCGGCCCAAGCCGCTGTGAAAAATCTGCGCCAGGAACTGGAACGGCATAAACAACAGGCAGCCGCTTACACCGACCGTTTTGCCCAACATCAGGCAATGTTGGAACAGCTGGCCAAACTGGAAGAGCTGCAAAGGCAGACTCGGCAACGACTGGTCGAAATCGAAGTAAAACAGCGGCAAAGTAATCCGCAGCTGGATGTGGTCGACTGGGCCTCGTTACCGGAAACCCCGATCAGGCCAGACTACACGGCGGAAGCGGCAATCGCCGCTGCCGCCAGTCTGATGCTGGCGTTATTGGTCGTCTGGCTGCGCGATTACCTGAACAGGGAACCGATGCTGGCGACTATCAACAGCGTCACCGAATACCAAATCTACCACCAAGCCGACCCTCAACTGACAGACCATCCGGCCCCGCCCCACGTGGAGTTCGACCAAGTCAAAAAACTAAGGCGCTGGGACGATCCGAAACCTCTACCCGACGATCCGTCCCATTCCTAGGCGCTACCGCAGCATCAATGCTAGAATCCGGCTTTTGTTAAACTCAAGCCAAAAGGAAATTCATGAGCCTCATTACCGTAGAGCACAACCCCAGCGAAGAGCGTTTGCAGGAACTGGGTGTAGCAAGCTGGCCGATCTGGGAAAAAGAAATCTCTACCTTCACCATCGATTTCGACGAGACCGAAACCGCCTACGTGCTGGAGGGTGAAATCATCGTCACGCCGACCGGCGGCGAGCCGGTCCGCATTCTGCCGGGCGATTTGGTCATGTTTCACGCCGGCCTCGACAGCCATTGGGAAGTCGTCAAACCGCTACGCAAACATTACCACTACGATTGATTGTTGCCGCAGGCTGGCACTGATCGAAAAGGCATCTGCGGATGCCTTTTTTGATTGCCGAACCCGCCTGGGTAATTTGTGGCCGAAAAGCCGACCCAGTCAGGATAAGGCTTGGGCCGGTTTCGGCGATTTTAAGCTCGGCTTTGGGCAAACCCCTTTTGCAAAACGCCCTGCCGATAATATTTACTGATGTCGATACCGTAATCCTGCGGCCGAACGATCCCTTTTATAGTCAGCACATTGCCGCGCTTGTCGAGTACCATTTCGGCCAAATTGACCACTCCTTCTTCGACCGGCTGCCCTTCCGAATCGAGCAAAATGATGACCTTAGGCCTCAGGCGCGCCAGCTCGTTGACTTCGACCACAATCGCAATTGCGCCATTGGTCATCTGCACCAGACTGCCCGGCGGATAAACCCCCAAGGCTTCGATAAATTTGACGACCAGCCGACCGTCCAACTGGCTGCCGCTCAAATTCGACATGATGCTGGTGGCCTCCAGATGAGTCCGGCCCTTTTGATAGACACGGTCGCTGGTCATTGCATCGTACATATCGACAATCGTCACCATCCGGGTAAACAACGAAATGCCTTTGTCTTTGATCCGCCGCGGATAACCTTTACCGTCCAGGGTTTCGTGATGGGTTAAAGCCGTTTCGATCGCGCCCAAATACATATCCGAGCTCGATTTCAACAACTCGTGACCCAGCGAGGTATGCGAACGCATAATTTCCATTTCATCCTCATCCAACTTGCCGGGCTTGTTTAAAATCTCAAGCGGAATCAACATCTTGCCCATATCGTGCATCATGCCGCACAAGCCTACCAAATTCAGGTTGGACACCGAAAAGTTCAGGTGCCGGCCCAACACAATGGACAAAGCGCAGACGTTCAAACTATGTTGAGCGGTATATTCGTCCCGGTTTTTCAGCTGGCTTAGCCAAAGAAAAGCATCCGGCGAATGCAAAATACTGTTCACGCATTCGGCCACGGCAGCCTTGGCGGCCTTAGTATCGACGCCCTCGCCGCGAGCGATACGCTCCATAAAATCGGAAACCAGCTCCCCCATCTCCTGGTAAACCGATTCGGCCCGTTCGATTTCCTTTTCGAACACGCTCAATTTCGGCGGTGGCGGCGGGAAATCGGCGATGCTGTCTAAGGATAGATTTTCTTGCCCACCTTTGTACTCGACTACTTTTTTACGGCTCTTGGTGACGTCGATATACACGTACTCGCAAACCTCGCGCACCTTGCGAATATCGTCATCGGTTTGCAATTCGAAACCCTGAAACAAAAACGGACTGTCCAGCCAGGGCCGGTCCAATTCGATCACATACATGCCCAGCTTGAGCTGAGCCACCGGCGTATAAACCCGCTGGTTAACGTCGTAAACGTTGACAGTGCTCTGTACCGTTTTTTTCTTGTTGCGACGGAACGGCCACCAATTTGTTATAGGCATGTGATTCGATTTACCGAAGAAGATGGAATGCGCTTTCCTGACCAAGGCGAAATCGCCGTCATCTGGCGCCAGCCGAATTGGGCCGGATAATACCGGTATGTCCAGCGTTACCCAAGTTTTCCGCCGTGCGCTAGCTCTCGTTTCCGAGATGGAAACCTATCGTACCGGCATAACCGGCCACGACATAAAAGTAACATAATTTATCAGCGGACAGACGGCCCGACTAGCCGAATGGAGGGCTGCGGTTGCTTGGCCCGCAATCCACCTGGCATTCCCCTGGCCTTGAACCGGTAGGATTTGAGTTTGGTTGCTTCAGACCCGCCGCACGAAAGCCGAAACCATACCGTTACCTGTTGCCCACGATGGCACAGAGCCGAGCGAATGGCGTCGCCAAGCTTCGACAGCTAAAACGGAACGCCAATAGAAATAGGGCCGACTGAATCGTTAGTGGGTTAAGCAAAGCCGAAACACGGCGGCAACTTGTTTCAGATTTTCATCTTGGCGAGCTGAGCCTCGAATTCTTCGAGCGTCATCGCCCCGCTTTTACCGTAGCGCTGGTGTCCTGCATCAAAGAAATAAGTCCTCGGCAACTCTCCATACCAAGCCGGATCGATCTCATAGCGCAATTTTTCCGAATTGTCCCCGCTAAAAGCCCAATTTTCCATACTGCCAAGCTTATGAGTGTCGACGATCCGCTGAATCTCGGGCAAGGCATCCCCCTCGTCGGCCGCCAGCATCACGATCTTCAACGCCGGGTGTTTGTCGTGCAATTGATTGATGGCCGCCATGTCCCTCAGGCACGACGGGCAATCCACCGACCAGATCGCCAGCATCAGCGGCTTGCCGGCATTCGCCGCCAGAATTTGCTGGTAACTGCCGGGGATGAAGGGTTTTATCGGTGTTTGATCGGCCGGCGCATACGCAATGTGGCCCAGCACTAACGCAAATGTAAAAACGATTTGCCTAATTGTCATTAATTGTTTCCCCTGGAAAATGAATCGATTGAATCAGGCGTCCCCCGACTCGAACTGATTCGCTTGCTCTAACGCTCACCCCGACCCATTTTACCTCTATATCCAGGGCGACCGACATCCAGTTTAGTTCGGAGACCTGCCGCGTAAAAATCACTCAAACACTATCCCGTCATTTGTAAAGATTTCCTTACACAGAATTACATTATTTAACATAGATTAATTATAAGTCGAGCTCGCGGAACTCACCTCCGGCAATTCTCCAGGAATAAGCATTAATGCCTCACTGGGCGTAGCGCTGAAGGCACTCGAAAGTGTCGTCAATCGCGACTCCATAAACCGTAACAAGCAAAGAAATCACACCAAACCATGCATATCACGCAGTTGAATAAGTTATTTAACATAGTTTTTTAACTTATCACGAAATTTATTCAATAAAATCAATATATTATTGTTTGGCTCGAATCCTGCTTACGCGACAGCACCGCTCATCAATTGGCGACGCGCATCGCATCGGACAGGTCTGGCACCTCTTGGTAGATAAAGGCTGGCTGAAGCCCGCAGCCTCAAGCTGAAGTTCAATGCTCTTATGAGTTCGACAACGTTTGTCGGCGGAATCGCTGGTAAATGAAACATACATAACAACAACAGAGATTACGCGTGAAGAATCGAAAATACTCATTTAGTTACGTTCCATACTCTTACTTGCCAAGAAGTCCTTTATCTACCGCGATTTTGTTAGCGCTATTCGCCGGCAATGCCGCCGCGGATAACACCCAGAACAAGAGCAATCCAAATCAAAGCGTAAAAGAAGCGGACGACCCAACTCAGGCTAAACCAGCCAAGAAAACCCAAGTCTCGTCGGACAAAGTGGCTGACAACATTGATGTCATGGAAGAGATGGTGGTCACTGAAGCCGTAGCCAAGGATTCTCACTTCACCTCTCCGTCGACGCGATTGAAACGGGCCGACATCGAACGGCAGAACGCCCAAACCACCGAAGAGGCAGTCAAATATCAGCCGAGCCTGCAAATCCGGCAACGCTACATCGGCGATCCAAATGGCGTGCTCGGCATCCGCGGCGCCGACATGTTCTCGACCGCGAGAAACATGGTTTACGCAGACGGCTTACCCTTGCACAACCAATTGCAGGCCTCGTTTAACGGCGCCCCACGTTGGTCCATGGTCGGCCCTAACGAAATCGATGCAGTAGACGTGGTATACGGCCCGTTCTCGGCCGAATACAGCGGCAACTCGATCGGAGGGGTGGTAAATATCAAAACCCATATGCCGATGAAAGAGGAATACTATGCCGAGACCAGCTATTTCGTGCAGCCCTGGGAGAATATAGGCGCCGACAATGGTACCTTCGACGGCAACCGGCAGTATTTCTCTTACGGCAATCGTTTGGACAAGTGGTCTGCGTTGTTGTCTTATAACCGCCTGGAAGCCGAAAGCCAACCGATGAGCTATTTCATCGATAATAGCGGTCTACGTACTCCGGTGGGCTCACCAATTTCGGTCACCGGAGCGGTTCCGGTATTGGATACTCGAGGTACGCCCAGCTACATTTACGGCGATACCGGCCCCGAACTGGTCAATACCGATCTCGTAAAGCTGAAATTAGGCTATGACATCACCCCGGATCTGCAAGCCATTTTCACCGGCGCGTTTGAAGAACGTACTCGTAAAAGTGAATCGCCGCGGAACTATTTAACTAACCACAACGGCGCCGGTTACTACGGCGACAATAACAATAATTCGCGAGACGCCGTCTTTGACGGCCGCGCATTCAACGTCATCAATCGCGGCTTTGGCCCTTCCGAGGACGAACGTCAGACCATGCAGCTCGGTATGCAATTGAAAGGCGCCATATCCGAAAGATGGGATATCGATACCACATTCAGCTACCTCGACGTAATCAAGGACGAACGCCGATCAGCCTTCTTCTCTCCTAACGACCCACGCAATCAGGACACCGGCCAACTGCAGGTATTCGATGATTTCAACTGGAAAAACTACGATTTAAAACTAAGTACGAGAGAACTGTTCGGCTGGAAGCCGTTGGAGTTTCTGACCGGTTACCATTTCGACAACTACAACTTGAACTTCAAGCAATTTTCCTTCAACAGTTACAACGACAACCGGGTCGGCTCGGAGACCGTTAACCGACGCAATCAAGGCGAAGTGACCACCAACGCATTTTTCGGCCAGTTCGCTTACCATTTTGCACCGGACTGGGATTTGACCTTGGGCGCTCGCTACGAATGGTGGCTCGCTTCCAGCGGCGTAGGTTCCAACACACCGCTACCGGACCGCAGCGACGATGCGATTTCGCCGAAGGCATCGCTCGGTTTCGAACCCGGCCCCTGGAAATTCCGTTACTCGTTCGGCAGAGCCTACCGCTTTCCAGTTATTGCGGAGATGTACCAAAACCTTGTCAACAATAACAACATTACGACCGCTAACGCCAGCCTGAAGCCGGAAGACGGCTGGCATCACAATTTCATGATCGAATACGGGCTCGACTCCGGCTACGTAAGAGTTAACGTGTTCAGGGACGACATTCGCAATACGATCCAGCAAGTCCGCACTGCGAGTGGCGTTATCACGGAAAGTGCATTCCAGAACATTCCTGCCACCAGCACCACTGGTGTGGAGTTAATCTACGATCAAGAGCGGGTGTTGGGCTCCAAGTTTGACTTTAACTTCAATGCCACCTGGATGAACGCGATTGTCGAAGACGGCGGCCCCGATGTCAGCTTTCAGGAGGCCTTCAGCTCTACACCTACCAGTTTCAACCTTACCGGCAAACAGCGTATCCGCCTGCCCGAATGGCGCTTCAACGCGTTGACGACCTATCACGTCAACGAGGCCTGGGACTTATCGATGGCCGGCAGATATACCAGCGATTCGTTTAACGACATCGACAACAACGATAACGTGAACAATGTCTTCGGTTCCCAGGACGGTTTTTTCTTCCTGGATTTCAAAACCAGCTACCGCTTCAAATACGACCTATTGGGTAAACCGGCAAAAAGCCGGGTGTCTTTCGGTATCAACAACTTGACCGACAAAACCGCCTATGTCTTCCATCCTTATCCGCAACGGACGTTCTTCATCGAAGGTGCAATAAGTTTCTGATCTGCGCGTATTGGCATTGGCGAATCCACGCCGGAAAACCGAAGTTTGGCTCTGCCGCCTATATTTACGGTTTTCCGGTAGTGGCAAGGATTGGGCAACGTTAAGTGACAATGAAACCCTGCTTGCAAGCCGATAGTTTTGGGTTTCAAAAAAACCTTTCGGATACAACGAAACTTGATTATTCAAGTCACCTGCTGGGTTTCGCGTTGCTCTACTCAGCCTACTACACGATACAGAGGTAATTCACCATGCCCCAAACGTTGGAGCAATTCGGTCGCTTGGCAGTTAAGCAGCGCGCTAACCCTCTCATTGCGGGACCGTAGATCCGGTAAACAATGCGCACCACGTCGTTCGCACTTGGTGCGGTACGTAAACTCAACGCACCCTAAGTCTGCTATTAGCATTTTTGATTTGTCTGACGGTTCTGAAGCCCAAACCCACCAGCGCCTCTCCCCTCAATCCTCCGGCCCAAAACACTGCTGATAGTCCTTGCAGACTTCGCAGGACGGCGCCCGGCAAACGTACAAACCCTCGGCTTCGCAGAGCTGTTTGTACAAAAATTTCTTCCATTTCATATCTTTGCTGTTGCGTGCCACTAGCTCAGGAAAGTTGTGGGCCAGCATCGCCGACAGATCGGCGCGCGACCACAAACCCAAGTCCTGCCATAAATGATCGCTGCCCAGGCAGGCGGCGACGATCAGCGCGATCAGCCATTCGGTATCGGTGCCCGGTTGCGCGGCGAATTGGCGCAATAGCGTTTCCAGATCCTGCTTTTCCAGCATCCGGCTGTAATCCAGCGTAAGGCCCGACACAGCGGACTCGGCCAA
This sequence comes from Methylomonas sp. Uni0011, assembly GCF_056850255.1. Taxonomy (NCBI): domain Bacteria; kingdom Pseudomonadati; phylum Pseudomonadota; class Gammaproteobacteria; order Methylococcales; family Methylococcaceae; genus Methylomonas; species Methylomonas sp. Uni0011. The sequence continues at coordinate 14,638 of NZ_JBVVNO010000008.1, read as the reverse complement.
TGCGTACCCGGGAAAATGGCTGGCCAGCAACGCGACGAATTGCTCCGGCGCCAAACCCAGCCGATCCGGCAAGGCGCCCTCTCCCACCGCCCAACTGGCGATGATTTGCGCCAGCCAGACGCTGTTGGGCGACCGGCCGGCGCACGCCGCGAGTTCCTGCTGAATTTGCTGCCGTGACTTTGGCGTAACCGCTAGACTCGGAATGGTTTGGGTCGGTTCTAGAGCAGGCATGCAATTCATTTCGGTCCTCCGGCGTTTAGGGATGGAACGGACTAATACTCAACGCGGATGTCTTCGTCCCTGACGATCATCTGGCAGGCCAGCCGCCATTCGCAGGGCAGATCGTCGACGATCATTTTCTCCAGCTCTTCGCCGGTGACCTTGCCGAGCTGTTTCAGCACCGCTTTTTCTTTCTCGGTCAGCGGGCCGCCCATGCGTTGGTTTTTCTTGTCGATACTGGTGACTTTGACCAGACAGGTACCGCATTCCCCGTCTTCGCATTCGAAGTGGATGGGGATCTTGTTCTCCAGCGCCAGCTTCAACACGGTTTGGGTGTGGCTGCCGGCGACGGCGTAAACGGTTTTATCCCGGTATTCCGGGCTTGAAAATGTGACTAATGCCATGTGTTGTCTCCTTGAACGGCTTACACCGGTTTGACGGAAATTTCGCCGCCCAGCACCTGCGCCTGACAGGCCAGACGGTTGTGCTTGCCGGCCATGTTTTCCCGCAGAATTTTGTCTTCCAATACCGAGGGTTCGGTCAGATGATTCCAGCCCGACGTCACTTTCATGATGCAGGTGCCGCAATCGCCCTCTCGGCAACCGTAGGTAATGCCGGAACCGACCTTCTCGGACACTTCGATGATGCGAGTGCCGGCGGGTACGGTGACGGTGACATTGATGTCTTCGAATGTAATGGTCGCTTTGGCCATTGAAAAAACTCCTTACGCTGTTTAAGTGTCATCTCGGCAACCTCCAATCTGAGGACTGCCGTTTTGGAATCCGCAAAGATTCCCGATTCCCGCCCGCTCGAAAGCCGGCGGGGTTCGCCTATCCGTCCTGGGATCGGCTTAGCCGGCCTACTGCACCGGCTCAACGCGTGACGTATGTCTAAAACTGTTGAACACGCATCCGGCTCAGGCCAGATCCGCAAAATTAATCACTTTCGATAAGCGGGCGCCGGTCAACTCCTGCGCCAGTTCCAAGCCAAAGGCCGTGCATTCCAGGATTTCGTCGTCGGTCGGGATCAATTTCACCCGCAAGCCCGGAATCGGCACCCGCAATTTCAGGCCGCGCAAGCGGTCCTCGACCAGACGCACGCCCTCGCCGGTCCAGCCGTAGGAACCGAACACGCCGCCCAGTTTGTTCTTTAAATTCACCACCGCCAGCGACGACAACAAGTCCCAGATCGGCTTGACCGCGTCGCCGTTGATGGTCGGCGTGCCCAACACCAGGCCGTCCGCTTCCTCAATCAGATCGACGAAGGGCCCGACCTCGCCGCCTTCCAGGTCGTACAGCGACACCCGCACATCCTCGACCTGCATCGCTCCCTGGTAAATCGCCTCGGCCATGCGCCGGGTGTTGCCGTAGGAACTGATGTAAAAAATCAGCAGGGTTTTCTGGTTGGGGCTGAGTTCGTTGTGCAAGGCCGGGCTGGACAGTTGCCGGTAGCGCTGGATGTAATGCTGCGGCCGGTCGCGCAGAATCGGGCCGTGGGTCGGCGCGATCAGCGTCAGCGGCAACGGCTCGATCAATTCCAGCGCCCGCACCACGTACTCCTTGAACGGCCGCATGATGTGGGCGTAGTAATATTCGAACGAGAAGCGGAAATCGCCGACGCTGTCGTTGAACAGACGCTTGTCGCAGAAATGGCAACCGAACACGTCGCCGGAAAACAGCATCTTTTCTTCCGGGGAATAGGTGCACTGGGTATCGGGCCAATGCAGATACGGCGTGTGCAAAAACTCCAGCCGGCGGTCGCCCAACGATACCGAATCGCCGGTCACCACCGGCGTAAAGCTCAACGCGTCCTGCTTCAGCAGGCCTTTCAGCATGGTTTGGGCTTTTTGGGAAATGAACAATTGCGCCTGCGGCGCCCGCCGCATCAGTTCCGGCAGCGCCCCGGTATGATCCGGTTCCAGATGGTTGAGGACGATGACTTTGATTTCGCTGTAGTCGGCGACGCTTTCCAGCCGGGCAAAAAAATCACCGGCGAAGCCTTCCTTGACCGTGTCGATTACCGCGACGCCTTCGCTGCCGCGGATGACGTAGGCGTTGTAGCTGGTGCCGTTGGCGGTTTTTAAAATGATGTCGAAGATGCGCAGATTGGGATCGAAGGCACCGACCCAATACACCCGCTCGGACAGCGGCACGGCAATCGGTGTGCCGTCGTCGCTTTCCAGCTTGACGCCCTTCATGGCCCGTACGCCTCGGCGCGGGCCTGGCGCGGGCAGGTCTCCAGGTCTCTGCCGCTGGGCGCCGATTTCAATCCCAGCCAGGCATCGACTTCGGCTTCGTCGAAGCCGGACACCCGCCGCAGACCGGATTCCATCAACGGCCGCCGGATCAACAAGGGTTGTTCCACCATCAACGCAATCGCCTGCTGTTCGTCGAGTGTTGCCGGGTCGATCAGTCCCTGCTTGATCGCCGGCGCGCTGCGGTTAAACCATTCCGCGACCGGCTTGTCGCCGAAAAACGAACGCAGCTTGACCTGCTGCTTGGCCCAGGGCTGCTGCAACAAGTCGTAGACCACCAGCAAATGGCCGGCTGCGCTCAATAGCTGCTTTTGCCGGGTGTTATTCAAACAGCCCGGCTTCTCGTAAAAATGGACGGTAGCCATAGCCGTCAGTGGGCTTGGAGTTCCGCCATCACCTCGGCCATTCTCTCCGGTGGAATGCCGGTCAACGAACCGGGCGGATTGATCGCCAAACCGTTTGCATCCAGGATCGCACCCTCGATCGGGCAGATGCTGGCGCATTGGGTGTCCTGGTAATCGCCTTCGCATTCGGTGCATTTGTTCGGATTGATCCGAAAATGTCCGGCTTTGCTGGACATGAAAATCGCCTTGCTCGGGCACAAAGGCTCGCAGGCGTAACAGTTGACACAGGATTCAATGATTTGTAGAGCCATGACGTTCGTCCTATGCAGGCCGGGTTACGGCCGTAACCCGGCATTGGATTCGATGGCCGGGTCGCGCGTTAACGCTAACCCGGCCGAGGTTTATTAAGCGGTTGCCCGCTCTTCGGTAGCGCTCTCGTCCAACTTGCCGGCGGCGGCCAACTCTTTGTAAACCGCCATCACCGCATCCTCGATCGGTTCCATCGCGTGCTCGCCGTTGGGTTGGATACCGGCTTGTTCCAGCATGTCCCAGGGCTCGTAGCCGATTTTGGAGCACAGCACCACTTCGCAGCCTTCCAGGGCCCGGATCGTACGCTGCAACACGCTCTCACCGTCGCCGCAAGTGTCGTCACCGCTGCAGTACAAATCGGTTTTGCGGTGGCTCATGAAGCGCACACCGTCCGGCGAGGCTTCGTAGATCAGGAACTCTTTGGCATGGCCGAAGTGCTGGTTGATCACGCCCTGGCCGCTGGTGGCGATGGCCATCAACACCGGACGAGTATTGAGCTTGGGCTCGTCGGCATGGCCGGCGGCTTTTTCAGCTTTGGCGGCGCGCTTGCTATGCATTTCCTCGGCAATCGCTTCGTGGATGACTTTGCGTTTTTCCATCGCCGATTGGTAATCGATTTCCATCGCCTCGATCTTGTCCATCGTGAACTCGTCGCCGCGGTCTTCGCCCAGCAAACCGACCGCGTCAGCCCGGCATTGGCGGCAGTGGCGCATCATGTTCATGTCGCCTGAGCAGGCGTCTTGCAGATCCATCAACTCGTCCTGAGTCGGGCCGCGTTGGCCCATCACGCCGTAGAAAGTGCCGTGTTCGGCTTCGGCGATCAGCGGCATCACGTTGTGCAGGAAAGCGCCCTTGGCTTTGACGATTTTGCTGACTTCAGCCAAGTGTTTATCGTTGACGCCGGGAATCATCACCGAGTTGACTTTGACCAGAATGCCGCGGGCCGTCAGCATTTCCAGGCCTTTTTGCTGCTGCTCGATCAGAATTTTCGCGCCTTTGACGCCCTTGATCCGCTTGTTCTCCCAGAAAATCCACGGATAGATTTGAGCGCCGATTTCCGGATCGACGCAGTTGATCGTGATCGTCACGTGGTCGATGTTGTGTTTGGACAATTCCTCGACCGATTCCGGCAAGGCCAGACCGTTGGTGGAAACGCACAGTTTGATGTCCGGCGCTTCGGCACTCAGCCGGCGGAAGGTTTCGAAGGTGCGTTCCGGATTGGCCAGCGGGTCGCCGGGGCCGGCGATGCCGAGTACGGTCATTTGCGGAATGTTGGCTGCCACCGCCATGGTTTTTTTCACGGCTTGATCGGGAGTCAGCAACTCCGATACCACACCCGGACGCGATTCGTTGGAACAATCGTATTTGCGGTTGCAATAATGGCATTGGATGTTACAGGCCGGCGCCACCGCGACGTGCATCCGGGCGAAATAGTGGTGGGCGTCTTCCGAATAGCACGGATGGTTTTCCACTTTGGCCCGGATCTCGTCGGACAAGTGGCCTAATTGGTCGTCCGATGAGCCGCAGGAGTGGGAGGAGCAGCCGCCGCCGCTGGCCGCTGGAGTTTCGTTCAAAACTGGCAATTCCATGATCTTCACCTCGCTTAAATGGGTTGCAAGAGAGATAGCACAGGCCATGCCAGTTATTTTTCGATCGTAACCATATGATTTATTGGATTTTTCAAATCAAGCAACCTTCAACTTGTCGCAAATATCACATGCCGATGTTTGTAAGAGCACAAACCATCGCGTCGAATTGTCGAAATTTCGGAAACCATTGGGATTTGCGGTCGGATATAGCCTGGCCCAACGCGGCAAGTTCGCGACGAAAACCCTACTTATTTTGAGTGTGGCGCCACAATCCGTGTGATAGACTTCACATAAATCAACATTCGCCTCCCCGGTGAATAGGGCTGCGCTGCTGGCCAACGGATAACGCGTCTACGACCTTAATATGGAGCTGGGCCAACGCTTATGAACAGGTTTCGTTCTCCCGCCGCGATGGGCGTTTTAGGATTTTCGGTCCGGTTGGGCGTAGCGTTTCTGTCCTTGCCGGGGCCGGCCCTTGCCGCGGTCTGTACCTGGGAGGGCGGCGACTCGGTCTGGTCCACCCCCGGTAACTGGAGCTGCGCGGCCGTGCCGGGCAATGCCGACGACGCGCTGCTGAATACGGACAACAACCTGGATCTGGATGTTGCCGCCACCGTCCAAAAATTCACCCTGGCTTCCGCCAGCGCCGTACTGCAAGGTAGCGGGACTTTGACTTCGAACAGCGCATTCGATTTGCGGTCCGGCACGGTCAGCGGTAGCGGGGTTTTAACCTCGAACACGACCTACAATCTGCAATCCGGTTCGATCGAGACCGCGCTGGCGGGTAACGTCGGCATCAACAAAACCACCGCCGGCACGGTAACCCTCAGTGGCGACAACAGCTACACCGGCACGATCCAGGTCAACGCCGGGACCTTGATTTTCAACGGCAGCGGCAACCACACGCTTACCGGCAGTTATACCGACGCCGGCGCCTTGGAATTTCGGCGGCACCAACCAGTTCGCGACCGGCGCGACAATCGCCACCACCAATTTGACCTTCAGCGGCGATAGCAACCAGATCACCAGCGGCGGTACCAACACCCTGAACGCAGCGCTAACCGCGACCAATGCGACTTTTAGCGGCGCCGAAAACGTCGACACCACCAATATCAACGCCGGCCACACCGTCAGCGGCACCACGACAATCAATGGCGGCAAAGTCAATTTCGCCTCATCGACGCCGGCGATATTGGGTCAAACCCTGGTGATTAACGACGGCCACGTCACTTTCGCGGCGGCCGTCACCGAAGTCGACCAGTACATTCAGACCGGCGGCACCTTATCCGGACCGGGCGAATTGAGAGTGTCTTCGACAACCTTGTCCGGCGGTTCCATGCTCGGACCCGGCAAATTTATCATCGACGGCAACGGCGGCACTTCGACCAACCTGCTGTTGACCGGCAATTTCCAATTGGATAACCAATCCACCTTGATCAACAGCGGCAATGTCGTGGTCGCCGCGACCGCCGCGCTGCAAGGCAACGGCAGTGTCGGCGGCCAGTTGGTCAACCAGGGTACGCTAGGCGCCAATGGCAACAACCTGGTGTTGAACGGCCCGGTCACCGGCAGCGGCGCCTACGTCCGGTCCCTCTCCCGCAGGCAGCGGCGCACCGGCAAGCGCTGACCGCTCCGGCCAGGCGCCCGGCGCCACGCCCAGTTCCGGCGCGCTGTCGATCAATCTACAAAGCGACCGGGACAGCCCGCCCGATTTGTTGTCGTCGTTCAAGAACCTGGGTTTTTTCCTCAACGGCCAGTTCGAATGGGCGGACCGCAGCTCGACACTGGTGCAGCGCGGCTACCGCTCGGCGCTTTACGGCGTCACGGCCGGCGCCGACTACCGCTTCAGCCAGCGGTTTTTATTGGGTACCTCAATCGGTTACGGCAACACTTACGCCGAGGTCGCCAACAACGGCGGCGACCAGTCCATCGGCGGCTATACCGCATCGCTATTCAGCTCGTTGAATCTGACCGACAACTGGTATATCGATGCCGTCGGCAACCTGACTTACAACCAATACCATACCAACCGCACCACGGCCTATACCGACGCCAACGGCAATGCCGTCAATGAAACCGCAAAAAGCAAAACCGACGGCTGGCAACAGCAGTTCAGCCTGTCCAGCGGCTACGATTTGCCGGTCGGCGAGTGGACCTTCGGTTTGCGCGCCCGCGGCGAATACGCGCGTATGTCCATCGCCGGACGGAAGGAACACGGCGCCAATTTGGGCATGAACCTGATTATCGACGACCAGCAATACGATTCGCTGACCAGCGCGGTCGGCGGCGCCGTCATGCGCAGCTTCAGCCTGCCGTTCGGGGTGCTGGTGTCGCAAATCAACGTCGAATACGAGCGGCAATGGATAGATAAGTTGCCCAGCATGAAAACCGGCTTTGCCGACCAGCCCAACGTCAAATTCACCACTGCGTCCTACGTGGTCGACCAGGATTATTTGAACGTCAGGGCGGCGGTTTCCGCGCAGCTGCCCTACGGCGGCTCGGCCTTCGTGCAGTACGATACGACCTTGGGCCTGGAGAACACCTCGCGCCACGCCATCAATGCCGGGGTAAGGTTCGAGTTCTGATGTCGGGGCCGGAAATAAGCAGAGTGGAGAGGAGATTTGTTTAGAAAACCCCCTCCGCCCCCTGGTAGCTGAAGAGAGGAAGCGATTGCAACAGGGCTGTCGCAATCGGGGAGATTATTGCTTAACGCCGTTCGTCGGCCTCCTCGCCGATTTCCCATTCCTCGGTGGCAGTCTCGATGATCTTGCCGCTGGCGGCATCGACTTCTATCTTGGTTTCGACGCCTTTGTCGTTGACGATATCGAATTCATAAGACGCGGCGCCGTTTTCCTCGATCTCATATTCGACTTCTTCTATGGTGCCGGGATTGGCTTTCAATGCGGTCGCCGCGGCGTCTTCTTCAGTAACCTTGACGCTCTTTTTGAAGGCCTGACTATTCGGATCGGCGACTTCCGATTCCCGCTCGGTCAATTTGCCGCTATCGGCGTCGCACATGAATTCCCATTCCTGACGGTTGCCGTCGCGTAGTTCCAGTTCGTAAACACCCTTGCCGGCCACGTTCAACTTCTCCAACTTGACCAAGTCGCCGGATTTTTCTTTTTTCACCGCCTGGATACAGCTTTCCAAACCCTGATCGGCCGCCACCGCACCCAGCGACAACAAACCCAAACCGACCATTACCGCGGTTTTTACCGATATCTTCTTCATAACTCACCTCACATAAAAAAAGGAAAAATTCCCGAACGACGGGAATCATACCCTTCAACCCGAGATCAAGCCATGGCTTTGGGCAAATTTTTTCATCGCGTCCCGACCGTCCAAGCCAAGTTTCAGCTTCAACGAGGTCTGACAGTTGGAAACGGTCTTGGAACTGATGCCCAACTGCTCGGCGATGTCTTGCAAGGCAAATCCCTCGGCCAACATGCAAAACACGTCGAACTCGCGCGAGCTCAATGCGTTGAACGGCTCCAACAAGCGCTTGACGTGGCGGATCGCCAAGACTTGGGCGATATCCGGGTCCAGATAATAGGCCCCGCCCTGAACTCGATGGGCTATTTCGGCCAGACGTTGCGTATCCGTACCGAAATCGGCGACTCCAACCACGCCAGCCTGCAGGTAGGCCAAGGCCCGGCTGCCGCTAACACCCGACACGATCAATGCCCGACAATCGGGAGCCAGTTTGCGCATCTCAGCCACTTGTTGTTCGACACCAAGCCCCGCCCGGTCGGCAAACGCTACCACATCTGCTTGCAAGCAACCGCGCGTGTCACTTTGGCTCAAATCGGCACAAGGCGCAAACGCCAGTTGCACGCCAAGCTCGGCTAACACGCCGGCATCGATCGGATAGTCAAATAACGCGGACTGTACCATCAACAAACGGATGGGCACGGCATCTCCTTGACGAGAAAGAGGGACAAATTCAGGTTCTAGACCAGCGGAAATTGTATGCGTTATGCCGATGAATTGGCAGCGGAACGGCTTATCGGCCGATATTAACGTGCAATTGGCGGGAGTTGGCTTCCGTAAGGCGGACGAAGCGTCGAGGCCGGTCCGATTTCAGAAAGTTTAGCGGCCGCAGGCCGATAAAAAACGCATCCTTGCGTGGCGACATCCATGCCGCTCCAGTCCACTCGACATTAGCCGACCGGTTTCCGAAAACTAAATTCAATATTTGCAGCGGACGTTTTCGCAGCCTCTACGCGGCGCCTAATTACACCCTGCGCCGGGCACACCTTGGCTGCCGGCGAGTCCCCCAATCCGCTAGGGCCGGCATCAAACGGGAGTTGATTCGATATCCAAACTGGCCGAATTGGTCGCAGATACGACGCGAATCCATTGTCTTACTCCATCGCTCAGGAAATCCTCCCGAATTCCAGAATCAATGCGTTCTTGACCGAGTTCGGGAGTTTTTCCCGTGCGCCCGGCAAAAGACTGCTTGCGCTGAGACCAGCGCAACGCGAACGGTAGTAGCGTTTACCCTCTCCGGCGCAGCTCAATACAAGCGCTTGCGAAACAACCAGCCGGCGCAGCTCAGACAGAACAGGCCGATGATCGCCAGCGGCCAGTATTGGTCAAGCAAGTCGGCGGTCTGCAAGCCTTGCAGAAACACGCCACGGATGATGACCAGAAAATAGCGCAGCGGATTGATCAGGGTGAAATGCTGCACCAGCTCGGGCATGTTTTCGATCGGCGTGGCGTAGCCGGACAAAATCACGCCGGGCACGATCACCAGAAAACCGCCGAGCAGGCCCTGTTGCTGGGTCAGCGACAGCGACGAAATCATCAGGCCGACGCCGATCACCGAAAACACGTACAACACGATCCCCAGATACAGCGCCGGCAGGCTGCCCAGCAACGGCACCTGGAACCAGAACACGGCAAAAAAGATACTGAGCGAGGCCTCCAGCACGCCGATGATCAGGCCCGGTATCGCCTTGCCCAGCAGAATTTCGGTCGGGGTAAACGGCGTGACCAGCAGTTGGTCGAAGGTGCCCTGCTCCCGCTCGCGCGCCACCGACAAGGCCGAGACCGTCATCGTCACCACCAGAGTCAGCAGGCCGACGATGCCCGGCACAATGAACCAGCGGCTTTCCAGATTGGGGTTGAACCAGGCCCGCACGATCAGTTCCGCCGGCGGCCCGGCCTGGCCGCGGCCGGCCGCCCAGTCATTGTTGAACCGGCTCAATACCGAACGCAGATAACCCTGGGCAATCTGCGCGGTATTCGAATCGCGCCCATCCAGCAACACTTGCAGACTGGCCGGCTGGTGCCCGCCGAGCAGATCGCGGCTGAAATTACGGCCGATGTGCAACACCAGCAACACCCGCTTGCTGTCCAGCGCGGCGGCGATCTGCTCCTGCCGGGTAATCCGCAGCTCTTCGCGGAAGGCCGGCGCGCCGGTAAAGCGGGCGATCAAATCCCGCGCCACTTGTCCGCTGTCTTCGTTGTAAATCGCAATCGGCATCTGGTTCAGATCGAAGGTGGCGGCGTAGCTGAGCACGAACAATTGCACCAACGGCGGCACGATCAGCACGAAGCGGCTTTTCTTGTCGCGCAGCAAATTCAAAAATTCTTTGGCCAACAAGGCATAAACCCGCCACCACATGGTTTACTCCAAGCGGCGCGGCGCGCGCCACAGGGCCAGGGCCAGAAAGGCCGCGGCCATCACCAACAAGGCCAGGGCATTGGGCAGAATCACCTCCCAGACGTCGCCGGCCAGGAACACGGTCTGCAAAATTGCCACGAAATAGCGCGCCGCAACCAGATGCGTGATCATTTGCACCGCCGGCGGCATACTGTCGATATTGAATATAAAGCCGGACAGGATAAACGCCGGCAGAAAGGTGACGATAATCGCGATCTGGCCGGCGACGAACTGGTTTTTGGCGGCAATCGAAATCAACAGGCCCATGCCCAACGCCGCCAGCAAAAACAAGGTACCGGCCAGCAGCAAAACCCACAGCGAGCCGGCCAGCGGCACCTGAAACAAAAACACCGCCATGCCGATCGACAACAACATGCCGCCCATGCCCAACAGGTAATACGGCAACAGTTTGCCCAGCAGCACCTCGCGCACCGTCACCGGCGTCGAAATCAACGCTTCCATCGTGCCGCGCTCCCATTCCCGCGCCACCACCAATGCGGTCAACAAGGCGCCGATCAGGGTCATGATCACGGCGATCAAGCCCGGCACCAGAAAATTGCGGCTGCGCAACGCGCTATTGAACCAGATCCGCGCTTCCATCTGCACCGGCCGGTTTACCGTCCGGCCGTTGGCTTCGGCATCGGCGCCCAGCCATTTGTCCCACACGCCCTGCACGTAACCGGACACCAGCCTGGCGGTGTTGGCGTCGACGCCGTTCAGAATAACTTGAATCGGCGCCGGCGCGTTGGTCTGCAAACGCCGGGCGAAATCGTTTTGCAGATGGACGATGCCGTTGATCTGCCGCGCCAGCAAAGCCGCTTCCGCCTCACGCAGATTGGCGAAATAGCGCGGCGCGAAATAGTCGGACTGCGCGAAGCCGCCGGCAAATTCGCGCGCGGCCGGCGAGGTTTGCTCGATGACCAAACCGATCGGCACCTGTTTGGCGTCGAGCGAGACGCCGTAACCGAACAGCAACAGCAGGAACACCGGCATCGCGAACGCAATCGCCAGACTGCTGGGATCGCGCCAAACTTGCAGGAACTCCTTGCGCATCAAACCGCGCAAACGCAAACCGAAACCGCTCATCCGCCGGCCTCGCCGCCGGCTTCGACCAGCCGGATAAAGGCGTCTTCCATCGTCGTTACCGGCTCTGCGCCGCCGGCCTGGCTGCGCTGTTTGATCTCGGCCGGCGTGCCGGCCGCGAGAATGTCGCCTTCGCGCATGATCAGCAAGCGGTCGCAATATTCGGCTTCTTCCATGAAATGGGTCGTAACCAGAATCGTCACGCCCTGGGCCGCCAATTGATTGATCCTGGCCCAAAATTCGCGCCGCGCCAGCGGGTCGATGCCGGAAGTGGGTTCGTCCAGAAACAAGATTTCCGGCTCGTGCATCAACGCGCAGGCCAACGCCAAGCGCTGCTTGTAGCCCAGGGGCAGATCGGCGCTGTTATGCTCCAGAAAGGCTTGCAAGCCGAACTGGCGCACCGCCCAATCGATCCGCTCCCGGCGCCAGCCTTGATGCAGGCCGTAGGCCTGGCTGAAAAACTCCAGGTTCTGCCGGACCGACAATTGGCCGTACAGCGAGAATTTTTGCGACATGTAGCCCAGCCGGGCTCGGGCTTGCGAGGCGGCACGGCGCAAATCCAGCCCGGCCACCTGCAAGGTGCCGTTGCTGGCCGGCAGCAGGCCGCATAGCATGCGAAAGGTCGTGGTCTTGCCGGCGCCGTTGGCACCCAACAAGCCGAAGATTTCGCCGCGGCCGACCTGAAACGACAGTTTTTTCACGGCCTGGAACCGGCCGAACCAGCGGTCGACCTGATCGACCTCGATCACAGGAGCCTGCTTGCCGTCGAGTTTGGCGCCTGCGCCGTGAGGGTTGAAACAAACCGTCTCCGCATCCGCTACGCTGCTGCGGCGCCGGGTCAGCAACAAAATAAAGGCATCCTCCAAACGCGGCGCCACCGGCTGGCTGACCACGGTTTCGGCGCCCGGAAACAACTTGGACCAATCCGGCCGGCTACCCGGCCTGACCACGGTGCGTACCGCGCCACTTTGCACGACGCTGTCGACCACGTCGGGGTGCGCCGCCAAGCGTTGTTGCAAGGCCCGGTTCGAGGTGCGGGGGCTGGACAACAGGAAACTGCAATCGCTAGCCAGTGCGTGGAATGCGGCCGGCGCGTCCTGGTGCAGGATTTCGCCGCGATCCAGCAACACCACCCGCTGGCAGCGTTCGGCTTCGTCCATGTAAGCGGTGCTGAGCAATACCGTGGTGCCGAATTCTGCCACCAGCGTGGCGATGATCTGCCACAACTCGCGGCGCGACAGCGGATCGACGCCGACCGACGGTTCGTCCAGTAGCAGCAGCCGCGGCCGGTTCAATAAAGTGCAGGCCAAGCCCAGCTTTTGCTTCATCCCGCCGGACAAGCGGCCGGCCAGTCGCTCGCCGAACTTGGCCAGATTGGTCATCCGCATCAAATCGGCGAAGCGGCTTTGGCGCTCGGTTTGCGCAATGCCGTACAGATCGGCATACAGTTGCAGGTTCTCCTGCACGCTGAGGTCTTCATAGAGGCCGAAGCGCTGCGGCATGTAGCCGATCAGACTGTGCAACTGGCCGCCGGCCGTGATGCTATCCAAACCAAAGCTTTCGATGCGGCCGCGGTCGGGCAGCAGCAAACCGGCAGCCAAACGTAGCAACGTGGTTTTGCCGGCGCCGTCGGGTCCGACCAGCGCCGTGATGCCGCCGACCGGCAAGGCCAGGTCGATGTCGCGCAAGGCCGGGCCGGTATCGGCAAACGACTTGCTTACCGCGGCAAAGCGCAGCGCGCAGGCACTAGCGGATTGGTTCACGGCCGTGGGCCGCAGCCGGGTTGCGCCAACGCTTGCTGCCGGGTATCGATCGTCACGCTGACCGGCATCCCCAAACGCAACTGGTCCTGGCTATCGCAGACGAATACCCGGATCTGGTAGACCAGGCTGGTGCGCAGTTCGCTGGTTTCGACGCTTTTGGGAGTGAATTCGGCGGTCGGCGAGATATAGCCCACCCAGCCGGGATAAGCCTTACCGGGAAAGCTGTCGCTGTAGACGCTGGCCGGCGCGCCGGGGCGAACCTTGCCCAGATCGGTTTCGGCCAGATAGGTCCTGGCCCACAGCGGCTCCGGCAGGGCCAGGGTCAGCACCGGCGTCTGCGGGCCGGCCATGTCGCCCGGTTCCAGGATGCGGTTTTGGACGACGCCGGTCTGCGGTGCGTAAAGGTGGGCGTCGGTCCAGGATTTTTCCGCCAGTTGCAGCGCGGCGCGGTCGGCCTCGACCTGGGCCTGCGCCGCCCGGATGTCCTCGCGCCGCGGTCCGATCTCGGCCAGTGCGTATTGTTGCTGCAAGGCGTGCAGACTCTCCCGCGCCGAATCGTATTGGGCCTTGGCACGATCCACCGACTCTACGGAACTGAGTTTGCGCGCCACCAGGGTTTTCAAGCGGGCCAGCTCTTTTTCCGCCAGCACCACGGCGGCTTCGGCGGCTTTGACATCGTTACCGGCTTTGCGAATTTCCTGCGGCCGGGAGCCGTGCAACAACTTGTCGAGCTGGTGTTGGCGCACGGCCAACGTCGCCGCCGCCTGATCCTTGGCATATTGAAAACGTTCCAGCGCTTGCGTCGCCAACAACTGGCCGCGTTCCACCCGCTCGCCCTCCTGCACCTCGACCCGCTCGATCCGCTCCGGGTCGCGAAAACTCAACTCGACCTGGCGGATATCGATATTGCCGTGCAGCAGCAACACATCCGGATCGTTGCCGTTTCGGCGTCCCTGCCAGCCCAGGCCGACTGCGCCAACCGCGATTAACCCACCGATAATCGCCAACCTTCGTTTCGTCTCCACGCTCCGCTACCCGCCTGTTGTCCCGAAGCCTGCAGTATAGCCAATGGCCGAGTACAGGTTAAGACGCTGGATGGGGTGCTTGTGGCGAGCCCCGTTGGGACCGATTGCGCAAAAGATCCGTTGGTCCGCTGCGAATAACCTGGAGCCGGAAAGCCGCACTTTGGTTTTGTCCGGCATTGATCAGCCCAAAGCAGGCAGGGTGTTGTGAGTTTAAGACCAGCACCAATCGCGAAAGATGCGCTTCACTCTGTTCAGCACATATATGGACTCCTCCCCAATTGCAAGCCAAGTGTTATCAAAATTGATGTTTCCAACAGAGATCAAGATTGCAGCCATATATTCGGTCTCTTGATGAAGGTACTTGATAGGCCTTCGGACCCTGAT